>CAUQCZ010000159.1:0-3655 GCA_963516335.1 uncultured Campylobacter sp.
TATTATCGGTTTTGGTACGCAAAAACAGCGCGAGGAGCTTTGTAGAGAAGATAACAGCCTAATCATCTGGAACGTCGCTGATTACGAATTTAGCACCGAGATAAACGAGGATGACAAAACGGCGAAAATCTTTGGCCTTTTTAATCAAGAAACGCAGCTAAACGATAGATATTTGCAGGCTAAAAAGCTAATTTTAGAGTGCGCAAAGCAGCTAAAAGCAGATATTTACGAGCTTGGACTAGACGCGACGCCGGATTTTGTTATCGTAGCTAGCTATAATGATTTAGGCGATTTGCGTAAAAATTTTAAGGCGATAAACCCCGAACTAATCGGCGAATATAAAGGCTTGATTTAAAATTATATTTAAAATATTTTTGTGCTTTGTTAAAATTTAGCGCAAAAATTTTTATACGGTAGAAAAAAATCGCCCTAGTCTGGCTATATGTTATGCGCTTTAAAAGCCGCTATTTAGCTATAAATTTGTAAAATACCGCTCAAATTTAAAGGCGAAAAATGTACATGATTTTTGAAGGTATCGACGGCGTAGGCAAAAGCACCCAGATAGCGCGGCTGGCGACTGCTTTCCCACAAGCGATCGTGACCAAAGAGCCCGGCGGCACGAAGCTTGGCGAAAATTTGCGCGAGATTTTACTAAAAGAAAATGGTCTAGATAAAAGGGCTGAAATTTTGCTATTTTTGGCAGATAGAGCCGAGCATTCGGGTAAGATAATAAAACCCAACTCGGATAAAATGATTTTGAGCGACAGGGGTTTCGTTTCGGGCATGGCTTACGCGCTGGCGGGCGGAGATTTTAACTTTGAGGAGCTTTTAAGCTTAAATAAATTTGCCCTGCAAGGAAATTTTCCGCAAAAAATAGTATTTTTTAAAGCGGACGAAAACACGCTAAGATCGCGCCTGGGCTCGCGCGCGCAGATGGACGGCATAGAGGCTAGAGGTTTTGAGTATTTACTAAGAGTACAGGACGCGATGGAAGAAATTTTGCAAAAACTAGACATCCGCTACGTCACGATCGATGCCGCCATGGACGAAGAAAAAATAACGAATTTGATAAAGGAGTTTATAAATGATTAGCGCATTAAGGGGGATGAAGGACGTTTTGCCGCCGCAGTCGGGACTTTACGAGAGGATAATCAAAATCTGCGAAGAGGTCGCGAAAAACTACGGATACGAGTTCGTGCTGTCTCCGCACCTGGAGCAGACGGCGCTTTTTCGTCGCAGCGTCGGGGAAAGCAGCGACATCGTGGGCAAGGAGATGTATCAGTTTGAGGACAAAGGCGGCAACGACGTTTGCCTGCGTCCTGAGGGGACGGCGGGAGTCGTGCGTGCATTTATCGAGGCTAAATTCGACCGCGCGGGCGGCGTGAGACGGTACTTTTATCACGGCTCGATGTTTCGCTACGAACGCCCGCAAAAAGGACGTTTGCGCGAATTTCATCAGTTTGGCTGCGCGTGCTTCGGCGAACATAGCGTTTATGAGGATGCGAGCGTTATTTTGATGATAAACGACATATTCTCGCGCCTAGGTATTAAAACCAAACTACTCGTAAATTCGCTCGGAGACGCCGCTAGTATGGGTGCATACCGCGAAAAATTGGTTAAATTTTTAGACGAGCACGAGGGGCAAATTTGCGAGGATTGCAAGCGCAGAAAGCTGACAAATCCTATCCGCGTGCTAGACTGCAAGGTCGAAAGCTGCCAAAAAATCTATGAAAACGCGCCGCTGATAATCGGTAGCCTAAACGACGAATGCGCAGGCGAGTTTAAAAAGCTACAAGAAATTTTAAGCGACAACGGCGTGGAATTTGAGATAGATCCCAAGCTCGTGCGCGGGCTTGATTATTACTGTAAAACGGCGTTTGAGTTCGTTTCAAGCGAGATCGGCGCAAAGAGCGCGGTCGCAGGCGGCGGACGCTACGACAGACTGGTCGAGTACCTAGGCGGCAAGGCTAGCTACGGCGTGGGCTTTGCGATGGGTATCGAGCGAATAATGGAAATCCTAGGCGGCCGCGAGAGCCAAAGCGCAAGAGGCGGCGTATATATCGGCGCGATGGACGCCGATGGCGTGGACGCGGTCTATAAAATAGCGATAAATTTAAGAAAAAGCCTCCCGGTTCTCGTGAGCTACGAGCCTAAAAAACTGCAAAAGCACCTAAACACCGCAGATAACGCAAACGCTAGGATTTGCCTTTGCGTCGGCGAGGACGAGCTAAAATCGGGCAAAATTTGGCTAAAAGACCTGAGCGAAAAAGCCGAAAAAACGCTTGATTTGGTTGATTTGGAGACGGAACTTAAAAGGATTTTAAATGTATGATTACGGTTTAAATTTGTGGGGAAATAATAACTTCATCGTCGAAAACGGTAAAATTTGCGTCAATACCGGCTCAAAACCCGCCATCATCGACATCGTAAAAAGCATCAGGAGTGAAGGCTACCGAGGCCCGCTATTGCTGCGCTTCCCTCATCTCATACACAAGCAAATTTCGCAAATTTACAAAAGCTTTGAGAGCGCGAAAAACGAATTCGGCTACAAAGGTAGCTTTAACGCCGTCTATCCGCTAAAAGTAAATCAATATCCGGGTTTTGTAAAAAATCTAGTCCGTCACGGCCAAAAATACGGCTACGGGCTGGAGGCCGGCTCAAAGGCCGAGCTGCTGCTAGTTATGGCGTATAACAACGAAGGCGCGCCGATCACCGTAAACGGCTTTAAAGATAAAGAGATGATAAACATCGGCTTTATCGCGGCCGAAATGGGACACAACATCACGCTAACGATCGAGGGACTAAATGAGCTTGAGGCTATCATCGCCATCGCAAAAGAGCGTTTTGCGCCAAAGCCAAACATCGGTCTGCGCATCAGGCTGCATAGTAGCGGATCTGGTATCTGGGCTAAAAGCGGCGGCATAAACTCCAAATTTGGCCTAACGGCGACCGAGCTAATCGAAGCGGTAAATTTGCTAAAAGAGGCGAATTTGCTCGATCGCTTTAATATGATCCACTTTCACATCGGTTCGCAAATCACCGAAATCCACCCGCTAAAAAAGGCCCTAATCGAAGCAGGAAACATCTATGCCGAGCTGCGAAAAATGGGCGCAAAAAACCTAAAAGCCATAAATTTAGGCGGCGGATTAGCTATAGAGTACTCGCAGTTTAAGGAAAACTCGAGCCGAAACTACACGCTTAGCGAATACGCCAACGACGTGGTCTATCTGCTAAAAACGATGGCGACGCAGCGAAACGAGGTGGAGCCTGATATCTTTATCGAGAGCGGCCGCTTCGTCGCGGCATCGCACGCCGTGCTGGTTGCGCCGGTTTTGGAGCTCTTTAGCCAGGACTACACCGAGGAAAAGCTCGTACTAAAAAAGAAAAACCCTCAGCTAAGCACCGAGCTAAACGACCTGCTAAGCACGATAAAACCGTCAATCGCGATCGAGTATCTGCACGACAGCATCGATCATATGGAGAGCATTTTGACGCTGTTTGATCTGGGTTACGTCGATCTGCAAGATCGCTCGAATGCTGAAATTTTAACCCACCTAATCATCAAAAAAGCGGCTAAAATCCTCGGCACCAAACAGCACAACGCCGAGCTTTTAAAGCTGCAAGAGGAAGCGCAGGAGCGCTATCTCGTAAACTT
>CAUQCZ010000160.1:0-3644 GCA_963516335.1 uncultured Campylobacter sp.
CTAGATATAGCGCCGGAGTCCAAGCGCAAGAGGCTGCGTCGTTTAGCAAAAGCGCCACCAAAAGCGCCGGGACGGCCGCGATAATAGAGCCGATCGTCGGAATAAAATTTAGCACGAAAGCTAAAATCCCCCAAAGCGGCGCGTAAGGCACGCCGATAAAATTTAACCCGATAAATATAAAAACGCCCGTCGCAAACGATGCCGCGGACTTGATCGCGAGATAGCGTTTGAGATTTGATATAAACGTATCTACGATCTGGTTTGTTTGCGGATTTTTGCTCGCAAAATACTCGACTTTTTGAGAAAACACCTGCACTTCAAAAAGCATAAAAGTAACGAGTAAAAATACAAAAAAGCTCTTTGAAACAAGCTCGGTGCCGCTCCTTAAAAATCCGCCCAGCACGGAAAAAATTTTATTTATATCAAAGTCTGCGGGCGCGGCAACGCTCTCGGGATCGATTAGGCCGCGGCTCGCTAGCATCTGGTGGTAATGATCGGCGAGGGCTTTAAATTTACTCTGAAGCTCGGGCATGTAGCTAACTAGCCCGTTTATCGTCTTTATCACGGTGTTTGCGATAAACCCTAGCGACAAAAACACGACCGCCGTAACTAGCGCGAAGGCTAAAACGCGCGGAAATTTGAGCTTTTCGAGCGCATTTATCGCAGGAGTCGCCACGATAGCGATAAAAACCGCCATCAAAAACGGTAGCACGACGACGCTGGCGGCCTTTAGTCCCGCCGCGACTACGACGAAGCTAGCTAGATAGATTATAGCGTTTCCGGTTCTCAAATTTACTCCTTTTTGGCTTGATTTTTAACGTGCCTTACATAGGCGTTTACGTACTCAAAGCCCGAATACAGCGTCAGCGCGACGCTAAACCAGAGCAAAAACTCGCCAAAAGGCCACTGCATGGTTAAAAAGCCGATCGCGACCATCTGGCAGACGGTTTTTACCTTGCCAGCCATCGATGCGGCGACCTCTACGCCTTCGCCGGCCATCACGACGCGAAATCCCGTGATAAAAAACTCGCGAACAAGGATGAGATACACGGCCCACGGGCTCGCGCGGTCTATCATCATGAGTCCTAAAAACGCGCCAAGAGTCAGCATTTTATCGGCAAGCGGGTCGATCACGGCTCCTAGCTTGGTCTTTTGATCCCACGCGCGCGCGATAAATCCGTCGAAAAAGTCCGTGACGCTAGCGATCACGAATACAAGCGCGGCAAAGTAGTTCATCCAGCTAACGTGCACGCTTGAGAAGGAATTTACGCTAAGTAGCAGCCAAAACATCAGAGGTGCGAGAAATACGCGCAGGAAGGCTAGGGCGTTTGGTAAATTTAGGCTCATTTATTTGTTCTTTCTTATTGATTTCGGAGTTTAAAATTTGACGGCGCAGCACGGGAATAGGCGAAAAAATCGCTAGTCTTGTTTTGGCTAGACTTTGCCTGTTGCATATTTACACTTTTGTCAAATTTGCTCGGCGCTTTGTCAAATTTGAGCAAATTTGACAAATTTGGATTAAATTTAATAAAACCGTCCGCGCCGCAAAATTTGCTTTTAAATTTTAAATTTTCATCAAATTTAGCCTGCAAGCGCGTTAAATTTATAGCGCCGAATTTACCCGAAATGCGAGCAACCGGCAAATGAGCGCAGGCTAAATTTGCTTTTTTCATTTAAACGTAGTACCGCCGTCGATGATGAAGGTGTGACCCGTGACCCAGCTGGCTTTTGAGCTACAGAGAAACAAACATGCACCGGCGATATCTGCTGGCTGACCCATGCGGTTTAGCGGGCTTAGCTCGGCCGTTTTGTCGCGTACTTCCTCGTAGTTCGTAAAAGCCCTAAGCGCGTCCGTCTCGATCGGGCCGCCGCTAACGACGTTTACACGGATATTTTTTTCGCCAAGCTCGGTCGCCGCATAGCGCGCCATGGCTTCTACCGCGGCTTTTGCGGTGCCGTGACCCGCGTAGTTTTCGATATAGACGAGATTACCCGTCGACGATAGCGAGATGATGCTGCCGCCACCCGTTTTTTCCATGCGTTTTGCGGCTTCTTGCGCGCCCACGACGAATGCATTTACGGTCGCGGTGAAAATATTATTGATACCGCGAGGGCGAAGTTTCATAAATTTAGTATATCCGCCTGCGACCGGACGACCCGAGATGATAGCGTTTGAGACGAAAAAATCCACGCGGTCAAAGTCTGCGTCGATCTCTAAAAATAGATCTTTGTAGGTCTCGGGTTCTAGTATATTTAGCGCGTAGGCTCTGGCTTTTATGCCGTACGTCGCTTCAAGCTGGACGGCTTGGGTTTTGGCTAGCTCTTCGTTTGAGTTATAAGTAAAGGCGATATTTACGCCCTTTGCGGCGAATTCCTCCACGATGGCGCGTCCGATACCGCGCGTTCCGCCGCTGATTACTAGAGTTTTGCCTTTAAATTCGTTTTCGCAATTCATTAAAATCCTTTTATGTTATATTGTTTTATGGTTTGTTCGATTTTTTTGAGATTTTCGGCGCTCGGCTCGCAAAGCGGCAGGCGGTACTCGAGGCTTGATATGAGCCCTGCGATGTACATAGCGGCCTTGACCGGGATCGGGTTGCTCTCGCAAAACATTATTTTATTTACCGCATAAAGATCGTCGTTTATGGCTTTTGCGCGCGCAAATTCGCCTTTTAGCGCAAAGTGGGTTAAATTTGAGATTTCGTCCGGGAGTAAATTTGCCGTGACCGAGATCACGCCCTTGCCGCCGTTTGAGAGGATAGGGTAGTTTATCGCATCCTCGCCGCTGATGACGGATAGGTCTGGCTCGTGCGCGAGCAGATCGACGCAGCGCTCGATGCTGCCGGTAGCTTCTTTTACGCCGTAGACGTTCTCGCACTCTTTAAACAACCTAAAAACCGTGCACGGCTGGATATCTACGCCCACGCGGCCCGGGACGTTATAGAGTAGCACCGGGATTTCTACGCTTGAGGCGATTGCTTTGTAGTGGCGATATAGGCCTTCTTGAGTCGGTTTGTTGTAGTATGGGGCTACCGAGAGGATGCCGTCTGCGCCGTGATCTTGCGCGAATTTTGCAAGACCTACCGCCTCGTGAGTGGCGTTGCTGCCCGCGCCTGCTAGTACTTTTACGCCGGTATTTTTGCAGGCATTTACGGCGATTTCGATGCAAATTCTATGCTCGTCGTGCGTTAGCGTCGCGCTCTCGCCCGTCGTGCCTACGGGTACGACCGCATCGATGCCGTTTGCGATTTGTCTTTTGATTAACTTTTCATAACCGATTTCGTCTAGCTTGCCGTCTTTAAAAGGCGTAATCAGCGCCGTCATAGCGCCCGTTATTGCTTTTTTATTCACTTTTTTCCTTTCTTAGGATGATCGTCGTGGATTTTTCTTTTCTCGCGTATTTTTTGCAAATTTCGTTTAGATCGGCCGGTTTTAGCGCGGCTGTTTTTTTGGGCAGCTCAAAAAGCGGCTTTATATCGCCTCTAACGAGATATCCGCCGTATAAATTCGCCACCTTCGACGCGCTATCTAGCGAGTAAATGAGATCGCTTTTTAAGCTATTTTTTATCTTGGTTATCTCGTCTTCGTCGATTTTTTGCGTTTTTGCGTTTTCGAGCACTCGCCAGATTTCGTCCTCTACGGCC
>CAUQCZ010000161.1:0-3640 GCA_963516335.1 uncultured Campylobacter sp.
GCTCAAATTTGACCTAAATTTATACCCTAAAAGCTCGATTTTATAGGCGTGCAGATACATTCTCGCGGATTTATTTTTAGCGTATTTTTCGTCCCCTACGATCCCGTATCCCACGTGATTTAGATGCACTCTGATTTGGTGAGTTCTGCCGGTTTTTATCTCGACTTTTACGAGGCTTTTTTTGCCTGCGACCATAACCGGCGTCACGTGCGAAAACGCCTCTTTGCCGTTTGGCGAGATCTTAGAAAACGCTCCGCCTTTGTTTTTTAGCGTGATTATTGGTTCGTTTACGCTAAATTCCTCGCTCACGATACCCTTGACCACCGCAACGTATTCTTTTTTTACGCGGCAGTTTTTAAACTCCTCGATCGCTTTTTTTTGAAATTCCTCATTTTTAACAAGCAAAAGCACGCCGCTAGTTTCCTTATCAAGCCTATGAAGCAGAGGAAATTTATAAGTTTCGCTCACTTTTTCCGACGTTAAAAACGCCGGCTTATCAACAGCGATTAGGTTTTCATCCTCGAAAATCACGCTTGGGCGCGGCAGCTTTTGCACGTTAAATTTAGTCGCCGCGCTCATCATCGCGCGTGCTACGGCGATCCTTTGCCCCTTGGCGCTAACCAGCCCAGCGTCGATCAACTCCTTTGCCTCGTTGTTTGAGATGCCCTCCTGGATCGCCAGTAGTTTATAGGCTTTTTCTTCTTTCATAAATTTTCCTCAATATCTTTTAAAATCTCGCTTGCATCGCCTTTGGCGACTATTTTTGCCTTTGGCAAATCTTGCTTTAAAAGCGAACTTATCTCGTCCGCTTTTGCAAATTTTATACCGTCCACCGCGCCATACAGGGCCTTTTGGTTAAATATAAATTCCCCGCTTATCACCGCGTTTTCAAACTGCGCCGCCTCGATCGGATTGTGTCCGCCGACGTTTGGCACGAAGCTACCGCCAAGCACGACGACGTCGCTAAATTTATAAATATTTACCAGCTCGCCCATCGCATCGACCAGCACGCACTGCGCGTTGAAATTTTTCGTTTCGCTAAATTTAGCAAAACTAAGTCCGTTTTTTACGGCAAATTTAGCCAAAATCTCGCCCGCATCGTCAAATCTCTCAGGATGACGCGGAACTAAAATCAGCTTGTCGTTTGCGCTAAAATTTAACTCGCGCAAAATCAGCTCCTCTTCGCCCGCATGAGTGCTAGCTAACACGATAACGCGCTCTTTTGGCTTAGCATAAATTTTACTCGGGCTTGGCAAAAAGGCTGATTTTATATTGCCGCTAACGACGATATTTTTGGCGCCTAGCCGCTGTAGACGCTGTTTATCTAGATCGCTTTGAGCGTAAATTTTATCTATAAATTTAAACAAATATCTATAAAAAAAGCCAAATTTGAGATAACTTTTGTAGCTCCTATCAGAGATCCTAGCGTTTATCAAAATGACGCGCGAGCTTTTAAATTTAGCCCAAAAAACAAGCCCTAGCCAAAGCTCGGCCTCAAAAATAACCGTTATCTTAGCAGGCTTTAGCCAAAACGGTAAAAATATCTCAAACGGCAAAAAGCGCGTATTTTGCGTGATTTTTTTCGCCTCGTCAAATCCTGTTTTGGTTACGACCGAGACTGCGGCTGCGTCCTTGAATCTACTAACTAGCGGCGCGATAGAACGCACCTCGCCGAAACTGCACGCGTGAAAATGCACGCGCGAGGCGTCAAATTTGGGATTTTTAAACAAAAAAAATCTAGCGGGGATCGAGGCTCTGTACTTTTTATTAAAAGCTAAAATCGCAAGCGGTAAAGCCCCCAAGGCAAATGCCGCGAGGACTAAAACGTAATAAATTATTATCAAATTTAAAGGCTAGTTCGCCGCTTCTTTGTATAAAATTCGGCCGCAGTGAGGGCAGGTCACGATATCTTCGCCCTTGATGACGGCAGAATAAGTCTTGTCGTTTATCTGCATAAAGCAACCGTAGCAGGCCTGCTTTTTGACAGGCACGACGGCTGTGTTGTGCGCCCATTTGCGGATTTTCTCGTAAAAGGTCAAGATTTTTTGATTCATCTCGCCGACTAGCTTGTTTTTCTTAGCGTATATTTCGTCTCTTTGTTGCTCGATAGCGCCGACTTCGGCCGAGATTTCGCTCTCGATTTTGGTCAAATTTTCGCCAAGTTCCGCAGCCTTTGCCTCAAGCTCGCTTTTTAGCGCATTTTTGCTATCTATGATTTTTTCTAGTCTTTCGACCTCTTCGTTTGCGGCCTCTAGCTGTTCTTTAGCTAGCTCGTCTTCTAGTTGAAGCGCTTTTATCTCTTTTTCGGTTTTTGCCGCACCGCTTTTTTTAGCGACGTCTTTTATCTTTGCGCTAAATTCGGCTATGTGCGCGTTGGTTTGAGATTTTTGATTTTTTAGCTCGGTCACGCTCGTAGCCGCTTCCTCGATCTGCGCTAAAATCGCCGCCTGCTCGTCCTTGGTCGCTCTTAAAACGCTTTGAACTTTCTCAAGGCGCGGCGTAAAATAGTCGATATCTTTATCGATGTTTGAAAGCTAGACTATCTGATCTAAATATTTATTCATCTTTTTCCTTTAACTGTATGAAAACGGGTTTTTTGAGTTGGATATTATAGTAGTAATCGGCAAAATTTGCAAATATTTTGCAAGCGACTCCCCAAAATACCGCTCGCTCTCGAAGTGCCCGATGTCTAGCATAGTAAGATTATTTTGCGCGGCGCTCATGGCTTGGTGATACTTCAGATCTCCGGTTAAAAACACGTCCGCTTTAACGCTATCAATCAAATCGCCGCCGCTTCCCGTGCAAAATGCAAGGCGTTTTACCTGCGCATTGGGATCAAATTTTCGCCCTTTGCAAACTCTTAAATGGCTTAAATTTAGCTTTGTTTTTACCGTCTCGCAAAGCTCGTCAAAGCTCAAATTTACATCCGCATAAAGCACGAATCCATCGCGTTCTTTTATTGCAAAGCCCAAAATTTCGCTTAGCACGTATTCGTTTAGGTGGCTTAGATCATAGTTTGTATGCATCGCGATTAGGCTTAAATTTTTAGCCATCATCTTTGCGATTAGGCTACTTGGATACTTGTCCAAATTTAGGGATTTTAGCCCCTTAAAAATGAGCGGATGATGCGTAATGATAAGCGAGTTCGGCTGTGCTTCGTCCAAAAGCTCGTCGTCGACGTCAAGGCTAAGGTAAACGCGCTCCGCGCTCGCCTCAAACGAGCCCACGAGCAATCCGCTGTTATCCCATTCCTCTTGACTCGCAAACGGGCTAATCTCGTCTAAAATTTTATAAATTTCGCCGATTTTCATCAAATTTTATTCGCCCTTCGCGTCGTTCGCGGCATCGATGCTGGCTTTATACGTTAGCGCGCACTCTTTGGCTAGCTCGCGGATTTTTAGGATATAGTCTTGCCTTTGCGTTACGCTGATCGCTCCGCGCGCGTCAAGGACGTTAAACGTATGCGCCGCAAGCATGCAATAATCATACGCAGGCAGCGAAATTTTAGCCTCTAGGCAGCGTTTGCACTCGCCGAAAGCATTTTCAAACTGGCGAAACAGCATATCTACGTCCGCGACCTCGAAATTATATTTGCTCCACTCGTACTCGCCTTGTTTATGCACGTCGGCGTAGGTCACGA
>CAUQCZ010000162.1:0-3625 GCA_963516335.1 uncultured Campylobacter sp.
TCTGTAAAGAAGATGTGTGACAAGTGCAAAATTGTCAAGCGCCAAGGCGTAGTTCGCATAATCTGCGAAAATCCAAAACATAAACAAAGACAAGGATAAGGCATGGCACGTATCGCAGGTGTGGATTTACCAAAGAAAAAGAGAATCGAATACGGTTTGACCTATATTTATGGTATTGGTCTTCACAAATCTCGTCAAATTTTGGATGCTACCAAAATTTCTTACGATAAAAGAGTAAACGATCTAACCGAAGACGAAGCTGCGGCTATCCGCAAAGAGATCCAAGAGCATCACGTGGTGGAAGGCGACCTTAGAAAAAGCGTCGCTATGGACATCAAGGCTCTTATGGACCTAGGAAGCTACCGCGGTCTAAGACACAGAAAAGGTCTTCCGGTGCGCGGTCAAAAGACCAAAACAAACGCTAGAACTAGAAAAGGTAAGCGCAAAACAGTCGGCGCTGCGACTAAATAAGGATAAGCGATGGCAAAAAGAAAAGTAGTTAAAAAGAAAATTGTAAGAAAAAGTATCGCTAAAGGTATCGTTTATATAAGCGCGACTTTTAACAACACTATGGTAACGGTTACCGATGAGATGGGAAATGCTATCGCTTGGAGTAGTGCCGGCGGACTAGGCTTTAAAGGAAGTAAAAAATCAACTCCTTATGCAGCCCAACAAGCAGTAGAAGACGCTCTAACCAAAGCAAAAGAGCACGGTATAAAAGAAGTAGGCATCAAAGTACAAGGTCCTGGCAGCGGTAGAGAGACCGCAGTCAAGAGCGTAGGCGCGGTAGAGGGCATAAAAGTAACGTTTTTAAAAGATATAACTCCGCTTCCGCATAACGGTTGCAGACCGCCGAAACGCCGCCGCGTATAATTAGAAATTTAGGAGAATTATTATGGCTAGATATAGAGGACCCGTTGAAAAATTAGAAAGAAGACTCGGCGTTAGTTTGGCGCTAAAGGGCGAGCGTCGTTTGGCAGGTAAAAGCGCGCTTGATAAAAGACCTTACGCTCCGGGACAACACGGACAAAGAAGAAGCAAGATAAGCGAATACGGCTTACAGCTTCGCGAAAAACAAAAAGCTAAATTTATGTACGGCATTAGCGAGAAGCAATTCCGTCGCTTATTCCAAGAAGCCGCTCGCCGCGAGGGAAATACCGGTGCGCTTTTGGTGCAGCTTTTAGAACAAAGATTAGATAACGTAGTTTACAGAATGGGCTTTGCGACGACTCGCCGCTTCGCTCGTCAGCTAGTTACTCACGGACATATTTTAGTAAACGGCAAGAGAGTAGATATTCCTTCTTACAGAGTTCAAGCTGGCGCTAAAGTAGAGGTTATCGAAAAATCTAAAAACAATCCGCAAATCGTTCGCGCGATCGATCTTACGGCGCAAACCGGCATCGTAGCTTGGGTCGACGTCGAAAAAGATAAAAAATTCGGAATTTTCACAAGAACTCCGGAAAGGGAAGAAGTCGTCATTCCTGTCGAGGAAAGATTCATAGTAGAGCTTTATTCGAAATAATAAGGGGTATAACGATGAGAAAAATTACCACATCAGCTTATATGCCTACCGAAATTTCAGTAGAGAGTATAAGCGAGAATGTCGCCAGAATAACCGCGTATCCGTTTGAAACGGGTTATGCGGTCACTTTGGCTCATCCGCTAAGACGACTTTTATATAGTAGCACGGTTGGATTTGCGGCTACGGGCGTCAAGATAGAGGGCGTATCTCATGAATTTGATTCGATGAGAGGCATGCTCGAGGACGTAGCGCAGTTTATTATAAATTTAAAAAACATCCGCTTTAAGCTAAAGAATGAGTCTGAGCGCGAGGTGGTTGAGTATTCGTTTAAAGGTCCGAAAGAGATAAAAGCCGGCGATCTAAAAAGCGATGTCGTAGATATCGTAAATCCGGACGCCTATCTTGCAACCATAAACGAGGACGCGGAGCTTAAATTTTCCGTAATCATCCAAAAAGGTATCGGATACGTCCCGAGTGAAGAGATAAGAGACAATACTGAAGAGGGTTATATAGCCCTTGATGCGTTCTTTACGCCTGTTAAAAAAGCTGTTTACGAGCTAGAAAACGTTCTAGTAGAGGATAATCCCGACTATGAGAAGATTATTTTTACGGTTACGACGGACGGACAAGTGGGTGCGATCGAGGCGTTTAAACACGCGATCGAGGCGATGTATCAGCAGATGTCGGTATTTAAAGGTGTTTTAAACATCGACGTTTCGGCGGGCTTAAATGCTCAAACTTCAGGTAGTGAGCACGCAAAGTTACTTCAAAGCATAGAAGAGCTCAATTTGAGCGCTAGAAGTTCTAATTGCCTTGATAAAGCTGAAATTAGATTTATCGGCGAGCTTGCTTTAATGGATGAAAACGAGCTAAAAGAGCTTAAAAATTTAGGTAAAAAATCTCTCGAAGAGATTAAAGCCGTTATGCAAGAGATCGGATATCCGGTCGGCGGCGACCTAGGCGGCGGCAAAGAGCAACTCAAGAAAAAGATCGCCGACCTAAAATCACAAATGAGTGCAAAAGAGTAAAAGGAACATAAATGAGACACGGTCACGGATATAGAAAACTAGGTAGGACGTCGGCTCACCGCTCGGCTCTGCTTAAAAATTTAGCTATCGCTATCATCAAGAGCGAGAAGATAGAGACGACCTTGCCTAAGGCAAAAGAGTTAAGAAGCTACATTGAAAAGCTAATCACTAGAGCGAGAAAAGGCGACAGCAACGCTCACAGAGCGGTTTTTGCTAGCTTGCAGGATAAAGAAACTACGAACAAGCTAGTAACTGAGCTTGCTCCAAAATTCGTAGGTAAAAACGGCGGATATACGCGCATCGTTAAGACTCGCGTTCGCCGAGGCGATGCTGCCGAGATGGCTTATATCGAGCTAATCAAAGAATAACTTTTAGAGGGCTTCGGCTCTCTCTTTTTTTGCCTTATTTAAGATATAATCATACATAAACGACTTTTTAAAGAGATTAAATCTTGAGGCCTATTCTTTACTTCTCTGAAATCTCTTATTAATTTTTTGAAGTATTTGCCTTTATTTTTAAGAATGTGATGATATCGTTTTATTATCGCATTAGGGTTAACTACGAATTTAATGCAAATAAAGGAGGCGTAAGCTTACAATGACAACTTATTGTTCCTGCAGATGACAAAGACTATAATAAATTTAGAAACAGACATATAAGCCCTTTCAAATTTTTGTTGAAAAATTTTAGGGAAAATTGCAAAAATTATCCTTTACCAACAGCATATGGTAGCTTTTGTCTTTAATTATAGCCGCATCCTACGGACTCATATCTTGACAAGTTGGGATAAAATCGTATTATAGTGAGCCATTTGGCCATTTTTTAATTAAATTTAGGTTCAATTAATCTTAAGCAGATTTTTAACTACAAATTTCGCCTTGCTTCTTATAAGACCTCTTATCATCTTTAGTAGAATATGATAGAACTCGCTTGTATCCTTACTGTTATTATATCTAAACCTCACTTCTTGTGGCTACAAGCAGAGCGTATTCCATTAAATGAAACAATAAATTTTCTTGCCTCACCGTAACTTAATGTAAACATAAGGAGCATTAAGTTACGATGAGTTCGATGA
>CAUQCZ010000163.1:0-3620 GCA_963516335.1 uncultured Campylobacter sp.
CATTTGATGCGCCAGCTAGGCCCTCCGGTACCCGTGCCGTGCGGACAACCGCCCTGGATCACGAAATTTGGGATCACGCGGTGGAAATTTAACCCGTTGTAAAAGCCGCTTTTGGCAAGAGTGGCAAAATTCGTCACCGCCTGCGGCGCTTCGTCGCCGTAGAGCTCGAGCTTCATATCGCCCTTTTCCGTATGGATCACGGCAAATTTGAGCTTAGCAAGCTCGGCTGCGTCGATATCGTAGATTTTTAGTTCGTCGTTTCTCATTTTGTTCCTTAAATTTATTCGATATTAGTATAAACCGCTTGCACGTCGTCGTCGTCTTCGAGCTTATCAAGCAGTTTTTCTACCTCGCTCATTTGCTCTTCGTTTAGGCTTACGGGCGAATTTGCGATGTATTGTAGGCTAGCTTTTTTGGCTTCAAGCCCCAGCTTTTCGATACCTTCGCTAAGAGTGCCAAAGCTCGCGTAATCGCCGTAGATATAAAGCACGCCGTCTTCTTCCTCGATCTCGGTTAGACCGAAGTCGATGAGTTCTAGCTCGATCTCGTCAAGCTCTTTTGCGGGCATATCAAGCTCAAAAACGCTCTTTCTCGTAAACATGAAATTTAGGCTTCCGCTAGGCAAAATTTCGCCGCCGTTTTTGCTAAATATCGCCTTGACGTTTGCGACCGTGCGAGTCGGGTTGTCGGTAGCGCACTCGACGATGATTTGCACGCCGTGAGCGCCCTTGCCGTCGTAAAAGATAGTCTTGATATCGGCGCTATCTTTGCCGTTAGCGCGTTTTATCGCCGCGTCGATGTTGTCTTTTGGCATGTTTTGCGCTTTGGCCGCTGCTATCGCGGCGCGAAGTTTCGGGTTCATATCAGGCTCGGTGCCGCCCTCTTTAGCCGCCACGGTTATGGCCTTTGCGAGTTTTGGAAAAACCTTACTCATCTTGTCCCAGCGCGCTTCCTTCGCAGCGCGCCTATATTCAAACGCTCGTCCCATTTCGTTCCTTTAAAAATTTTTGCCCAATTATATCTAAAAAAATTTTGCATTTTTTTAAAAACGCGAGGTTTTGAGCGTATTAGCAAAAAATTTAGCTTTAAGTCCTATAATCCTCGTATGATTTTAAATGCCCAAAAAGACGACGCCGCGCGCTGCATAGAGCTGTTAAATTTAGCCATGGAGGACATCGCTTTTACGCTTAGCGGCGTGAGCGATCCCGCTAAGAGCGATAAAATTTTGCATAAATTTTTTAGAAGCGAGATAAACCGCCTAAGCTACAACAACGTATTCGTTTTCAAATTTGACGGCGAGATCGCGGGTGCGATTTGCGCTTACGACGGAGGCGAGATCGATGCGCTAGATGGGCCCATCAGGGCGCATTTGCGAATGCTCGGTTTAAGCGAATTTCCGCAGACGGAGTGCTTTGCGGACGAGCTATATATCGATAGTCTTGCAGTGGATGAGAGATTTCGCGGACGAGGTATCGCAAAAGAGCTGATCAAATTTATCTTTGCTCTCGCGCCTAAACGAAATATCAAAAAAGTAGCTCTCATTGTCGATGAAAAAAAGCCTAAAACCATGGCTTTTTACGAGCGCTTGGGCTTTGAGACCGACTGCGAAATGATCATAAATTCTCACAAATACTACCATATGATAAAGGAGATAAAATGACTAAATTTAAGGTTGCTAACATCCACTGCGAAAACTGCGCAAACACCATAAAAAACGCTCTTGAGGACGATTACGGCGAGATAAAGGTTGATCTAAGCGTAGAGCCGAGGGTCGTGAGCGTAAATTTAGACGGCAAGGACGAGGCGAAATTTAAAGAGGAGCTGGATGATTTGGGATTTAGCGTCATAGAGAAAATTTGATGCAAAATATCAAACTAAATATCGCGGGCATGACCTGCGTAAACTGCTCAAACGCCATCGAGCGCGTAACTAAAAAGATCTCGGGCGTACTAGACGCGAAGGTCAGCTTCGCAAACGGCTCGGGCGAATTTATCATAGAAAACGCCGAAGTACAAGCCGCGATAGAAGAAAAAATAAAAAAGCTAGGCTACGGCGTGGCAAAGGATTTGGCGGAATTTGAAGCCAAGCGCGAGAAGCATATCTTAAATTTACGCCGAAATTTCCTAGCCGCCGCAGCTTTTAGCGCGGTGATCATGGCGCTTGAGATGAGCGAGCAGCTAAGCGCGGCAAAATCAGCTATCATGCTGGCGCTTGCCTTTATCACGATAGCTACGTGCGGGCGGGACTTTTTCATCCATGCTTACGGCGCGCTAAAAAATAAAAACTTCGACATGAATGTACTCGTCGCGCTGGGAACAAGCACGGCGTTTGCGTATTCGCTGGGAGTTTTTATCGCGGGCGAGCACCTACCCGAAAACATGCGCCACCTCTACGTTTCTGGCGCAGCCATGATAACGGCTTTCGTGCTGCTGGGTAAATTTTTAGAAGAGCGCTCAAAAGCTCGCGCAGGCGATTATATAAAATCGCTCATGAATATGTCGCCAAAGACCGCTCTCGTACTACAAAAAGACGGTAGCGCGCTGGAAGTGGATGCCGTGAGCCTAAAAATAGGCGACGTCGCGGTCGTAAAGAGTGGCTACGCTGTGCCTTGCGACGGAGTCGTGATAAACGGCGGTGCGGAGATTGACACCTCGATGCTAACGGGCGAGAGCCTGCCCGTCTATAAAAAACAAGGCGACGAGGTTAATGCCGGGACCATAAATTTAAACGGCTACATCAACGTAAAGGTTACTAAACTCGCTAGCCAGACGCTTTTGTCGCAAATTTTAGAGCTTTTAAGCGATGCGTCGAGCAAAAAGATGCCTATAAGCCGCTTTGCCGACCGCGTGGCAAATATCTTCGTGCCTAGCGTGATAGCTATCGCCATCGTTACGTTTCTTGCGTGGTTTGCGATTACGGGAAATGCGTTACAAGGCGTACTAAGCGCGGTTTGCGTGCTCATTATCTCGTGTCCTTGCGCGCTGGGGCTAGCTACTCCGATAGCTATCGTCTCCTCGCTATCTCTGGGCGCTAAAAACGGAATCCTAATTAAAAATCCCGAGGTCTTAGAGGTTCTTGGCGGCGTGAAATACGCGGTATTTGATAAAACAGGAACGCTAACCAAGGGCGAAATTTCGGTAAATTTTACTGATATAAACGATGAAAATTTAGCCAAAATCGCCGCGTTAGAGGCCAAAAGCTCGCATCCGATATCGGCCGCTATCGTTAGATACGCAAACGAGCTGGGGCTTAAAATTTTAGGCGATGAAAAGGGCTTTGAAAATATCGCCGGACGCGGCGTAAAGAGCGAGGATGGCAGCGTAATAGCGGGCAACGAGGCCTTTTTAAGCGAGCTTGGCGTGGAGATAAATGCGCAGGCTAAAGAGCAAATCGCCGAAGCGCAAAACGAAGGAAACGGCGTAATACTCGCGGCCGTGGATAAAATTTATGTAGGATTTATCGCGCTTAGCGACAGGGTAAAGGACGACGCCGTGCAGGCTATCCAAAGCCTAAAAGATGCCGGTATAACGCCCGTGATGCTAACGGGAGATAACGCCTTTACCGCTAGAAACGTAGCGGGCAAGCTAGGCGTCGAAAAGGTCTTTGCCGGCATGCTACCT
>CAUQCZ010000164.1:0-3609 GCA_963516335.1 uncultured Campylobacter sp.
TGCAGGCACGATCGAGTTTTTACTCGATGATTACAACAACTTTTACTTTATGGAGATGAATACCCGCATCCAGGTCGAGCACGGCGTGACCGAGGAGATCACGGGCGTGGATCTCATAGTGCGCCAGATCCGTATCGCGGCGGGCGAGATCCTCGACATGGAGCAAAGCGACGTCATCACGCAAGGCTTTGCTATAGAGGCGCGTATAACTGCAGAGGACGCGTGGCAAAACTTCATCCCAAGCCCTGGCGAGATCACCGGCTACTACCCTGCTCTGGGCCCTTCCGTGCGCGTCGATAGCCATCTATATAAAGACTATCAGATACCGCCGTTTTACGATAGCTTGCTAGCTAAGCTCATAGTCCGAGCCCCTAGCTACGATCTAGCCGTAAATAAACTAAAACGCGCGCTGGATGAGTTTACGATCGAGGGTAGCGTCAAAACCACGATCCCGTTTTTGCTCAGTATCAGCAAGGAGCGCGACTTTAGGCGAGGATTTTTCGACACGTCCTACGTCGAAAACAAGATGCCTACCCTGCTAGAAAAGATGAAAACCAAAGACAACGAGGATAACGAAGAGGTGATCGCCGCCATCGCCGCCGCGATACAAAGAGTAAAAGACGCCAGGAAATTTAAAGAGGAGCACGCGGATGAATGATTTTTTCGATAGTTTAAAGGATATAAAAAAAGAGCTACAAAAGGAGCAAAATGCAAATTTGAGCTCAAATTCAGCCGCCAAAAATGCCACGAAACAAAATTTAAAACCTGAGCCAAAAACCTTCAGCAAAGAAGAAGCCATCGCGCACAAAGAGCAAAATTTACGCGATGAGTTTCTAGCCTACGTCAAGGACGCGGATATCAAAAAGTGCTAGTAGTGCCGTTTTCCACCCTGCCTAGCCCCTGCCCCTACCTCAAGGACAGGGACTCGCGCATGGAGTATCGCTACGTAGACGGCTGCGACTTTGCCGTAAACGACGCTCTAGCTAGGCGCGGCTTTAGGCGCTTTGGCAAATATTTCTCCAAGCCAAACTGCGCGGGTTGCCGCGAGTGCGTAAATATCAGGGTCGATGCGCTAAATTTTAAATTTAGCAAATCCGCCCGCCGCACTATACGCAAAAACGAAAATACCAAAATCATCCTCACAAAGCCGCTCATAGACGACGCGCACGTAGCGCTATATAAAAAATACCATAAATTTATGCAGCAAAAGCGCGAGTGGAAGTACTACGAGCTAGACTTTCGCCGCTACTACGAGCTCTACGTCGCGGGGCACGCGGAGTTTGGCAAGGAGATTGCGTATTTTGCAGACGGCAGGCTCATCGGCGTAGATCTCGTGGATATCCTTAGCGACGGTATCTCGGCTGTTTATTGCTACTATGATCCTGATTTTGCAGACCTTAGCATCGGCAGATACTCGCTCTATCAGCAAATTTTACTGGCTAGGCAGCTAAATTTACGCTGGATATATCTAGGCTACTACGTCAAAGACTGCCCTAGCCTAGCTTATAAAGCCGGCTACAAACCCTACGAGCGTCTGTGCGAATACGTCCCGCTAGATGAAACGCCCGTGTGGGAAAAAGCGGAATAAAAAATGCTTTCAAACGCGTTTTATAAAGGTAAAATTTGATAAAAGTAAGTCAAAATCTAGAATCTCTAAGCATAGAAACATCAGACGCGGATCTATTTTTCGAGCTACAAGCGCTCATAAAGCGAAACTTCGCTAAGACGCTGGGGCAAAAAGGCAAAGTGATGTCGTTTTACGACGAAAACGAGAAGGTTCAGCGCAAATATTTCGTCAAATTTCTAAAAAAGCTCTGCCAAAGATACGAGCTAAAAAACGTAAATTTAAACTTCGCCGAGTATAAAACCATCAAACTCCACTACATCCAACCAAACTCGCTCAAAGCCATGGTTTTTGTCGATGTCGCCTTCGTGCGGGGCGGCGCGATATTTAGCTTCGATCGCTCAAACGAAGCCTTCATCTCGCACATCATCAGGGGCTTTGAGTCAAAGCAAATTTTATCCGCCGAGGGTCAAATCGCGCTAAATATCGCAAATTTGGGCGAGTGCGCGCGCCTAGAAGAGCTGTTTAACAAAAGCGAATACATGAAATTTTCGATCATCTTTAACTATAACGAAGAGGAATTTGAAAAATTTAAAAAACGCATCAAAATCTGCGCCAAGAAAAACGAGGCCAAATTTGCCGCGCTGGCTAGCCTTTTCGAGGATCATTTTACGGTGCTTGGATGCGATAAAAACGATAGCTTCGAGAAGGTGCGAAACCGCTATCTGGAGCTAGTTAAAGCCTACCATCCCGACTTTCACGCCGCGCTTAGTCCCGAGCTTTTGGACGAGTGCAAAACGCAGTTTCAGCGTATCCAAAATGCCTATGAGAGCTTGAAGCCTTATTTTAAGGAGCTTGAAGCGGGGGCGGCGGAATAAGATTTAAATTTTAGACTTTAGCATAAAAAATATAATTTAATAACCGTTTAATAGTGTCCTGAAAAATCACGCAAACTATAGCCATAATTAACGCATAAGGGCCTATAAATAACATCAAAATCAAAGAAATAATAAGATTAAAAACGTAAAAGTAACTATCGCCGTTGCTATCGTCGAAAAATATATCTATAGGCGTTATTTTAATATTTTGATCGCAAGGAATAAGCCCTAAACAGCGAAACAACCAAAAAAACGGTATAGCCAAAATCAAACCGAAAAATAAACCACCCATGATGTTGTCCGTGCCAGGAGCGATGCCCTCAATCAAATAAGTACTCGCAATGCCTAAAAATAGGACAAA
Source organism: uncultured Campylobacter sp. (assembly GCA_963516335.1). Classification (GTDB taxonomy): domain Bacteria; phylum Campylobacterota; class Campylobacteria; order Campylobacterales; family Campylobacteraceae; genus Campylobacter_A. The sequence continues at coordinate 2,804 of CAUQCZ010000164.1, forward strand.
AAGAATAAAAAATATGCGCTTCTTATGGATATTTTAAATTTTCGAGACTTAAAAATCAAGAGAAATACGATGCGAGCCTCGCCAAAACTCCGCTTAAATTTTAAATTTAAGCTTAAATTTGCGGCGTGCTCGGCAAATTTGCCCTGCTCCAAGCGTCAAATTTTACTTACCGGATTGTAGCAGATAGGTCTTTTTGCGCTCGCTGGAGCTGCCGATGTTTAGCGCGAGGCGGTATTTGGTTATCGTGCGGCGGACGACCTCGACGTTAAATTCTTTCTTTATAAACTCCAAAATTTTTAGATCGCTAAGCGGCTTGGCGGGGTTTTCGTTTCGGACGAGATTTGCCACGAAGTCCTTGATGGCCTTGTTTGAGACGTCCTCGTCGATCGCAGCAGAGAAAAAGCTCTTTATAGGCACGAGCCCGCGCGAGCACTCGAGGTATTTGTTTGAGATGCCGCGCGAGATGGTCGACGGGTTTCGCCCCAAATCCTCGGCGATGTCCTTTAGGCGCATAGGCTTGATGTCGCCGCCGAAAAAGTAATCATACTGATACTCCACTAGCATTAGGGCGATCTTGCGCAGCGTGGCTTTTCGCATATCAAGCGCGTCTATGAGGTCTTTTGCCTCTTTTACGCGCGAGGCGACGAAGCTCTCTTTTTCGTCCAGCCCCTCGACGTCGATGACGATCTCAGGATAAAAGTCGTCGTTGATGTGCACCTCGATACCGCCCGAGCTCGAGTCTATGACGATCTCGGGGAAGATCGCCGCAGCCTCGCACAGGTACTCGATCGCGGGCGGAATATATA
>CAUQCZ010000165.1:0-3590 GCA_963516335.1 uncultured Campylobacter sp.
AAACGGAAAGGTGCGGCACTGGCTTGGGCGAAAGTCGTAAACCGAGCAGTTTTTTGCCTTTTCGTCAAAAAATACGCACGCAAATCCGCCCTCATAGGGCTTTTCTTTGAGGCTAAATTTATATCCGAATTTATCTAAAAATCGCGATCTAAACTCATCCTCGCTTATTTTTAAATGTTCCGCTAGCGCCGAAATTTCCGCCGAGCTTATCCATATATAGCCGCTTTCTCCAGTGCAGCACTTGCCGCCGCACAGCTCGCACTCGCTAGCGTCAAATTCATATCCAAAGCCGCTTTGTCTTAGCAAACTCACTGCTCCGCGTCCTTGCTTTGCGTATTTGCCGCGGCAAAAATTTGGGCCGCTTTTTTGCTATAAACTCCGCCTTCAAAAACGAAAATCGCAGGCAAAATTTGAGCTAAGGATTTTGAGCTTTTTTTAGCTTCTATTAGCGCTAAATTTGCCGCGGCGTCCGTTTTTGGATGCACAAAACAAAGCCTAGTAAGCGTAAATTTAAACTCGCTCAAACAAAGCAAAATTTCAGCTAGACGCTTAGCGTCGTAACAAAAGCTAAAAACTCCGCGCGGCTTTAGGAGCGAATTTGCCCTGCCTACAAGCTCGCTAAGGGGCAAATTTTCGCTGTATCTAGCGGCACGAAGGTGTTCGTTCTCGCTTTTTTTCGCGCCGTCGTGATAAAAAGGCGGATTTGAGACGATGAGATCATATCTTTTTTCGCTCTTAAATTTAGCAAAATCAGCCGTTATAAACTCGGCTTCAAGCCCGTTTTGACTAGCGTTTGCGGCGGCTAAATTTACGTTAGCTTCTAAAATATCAAGCAAGCTAAGCGAAATTTTAGGAAAATCGCGCTTTAAAAGCAGTCCCAAAACCCCGCTGCCGCAGCCAACCTCTAGCACCTCGCCGCGCACTCCGCCCTCACGGATAAAGTTATACAAAAACATCGTGTCGCTGTTGTAGCGGTAGCCGTTTTTAGGCTGAGTGATTATCATCTATAGACCTTTATGATAAAGCCCTGCTTATCCTCGGATGTTATTATGTCGTTGCTATAAGATATGCGCGAAAAGTCGCCAAATTCGTCTTTTATCAGCTCCCCGGCGACCTTAGCGCGCTCCTTGCCGATACCGAAATTTGCATACGAATCGATCTTTTCAAGTTCGTCTTGAGGGATGGTTTTAGCTACTTTTGAGGTGGCGATAAAGTTACCGCGGCTTACTATCGGCGTGATTTCAAAATAATAATTTGAATTATAGCTCTGCAAAAAGTCGCTTACTTTATTTTTGCACGTTTGCGTCGGCTTATCCGAGCCCGCACTCATATCCGTGCACTCGACGGAGGCGATGAAAACTACTTTTTTAGGCACTTCGGCTCTAAAATTTAGCTGAATTATCTTTTTTAGGTTTTCATTTTCACTCATTAGCTCTTCGTTTTTAGCCATTATTTGCGCTACTTCGCCCTTTGCGAGATTTCTTTGCGCGCTGGTTTTAGCTAAATTTTCCTTTGTTTGATTTAGGTTTTGCGCCTCGTTTAGCGCTTGCTTTTTTAGCTCCGCTATCTCCTCGTCTTTTTTTGCTATTTGGTTTGTTAGCTCGTTTATTTGCTCTTTGAAGCTCTCGTTTGATTTTAGATTTTCATCGACTAGAGCAGTGATTTTATTGTTTAAAATTTTATAGTTTTGGATATTTTTTTTACCGGCGGCGATCTCGTCTGCTAGCAGCTCTTTTTGGGCGATTAGCGATTCGTTTAGCTCCGAGATTTTGGCGTCTGATTTTTGCAAAAGCTCGTCTTTTTTAGCCGATTGCTCTACTAGCTCGTCTATTTTGGCTTGATAGTCGTTTTGAGCGCTAATCGCGTTTTGACGAGCATTTTCGAGTTCTATTTTTAGCGCGTCAATTTGAGCTAAAAGCTTTTGCGATTCTTTTTCAAAGTCTTGCGATTGTTTTTCTATTTTCGCGTTTAGTTCGCTATTTGCCGTGTTTAGCTCGTCGTTTACCGCTTTTAGTTTATCTTTTGACTCGGCCTTTTTATTTGCGATTTCAAGACTTGCTTCAAGCTCGGTTATTTTTCTTTTGCCCGCATTGAGCTCTTTTTCTAACGACGAAATTTGATTTTTGTTAGAGCTTTGTAGGGATAAAATTTGAGCGTTAAATTCGCTCGAAACCCTCTTTATCTCGCTATCTTTTAGCCCTATTTCGCTCATTAGCCTTGAGTTTTCGTTCTTTAGTTTCGCCGCCTCCGCCGCAGCCGCTTTTAGCTCGTTTTCAAATTTTGCCTTGCTAGTTTGCGCCTCGTTTTTTAGCGCGTCGTTTTGCGCCTCCAGTCGTTTTAGCGCATTTTGATTTTCGTTTTGCGTTTTAGCGCTTGATTTGTCAAATTCGCTCTGCTTTTTTTCAAGCTGGGCTTTTAGATTTTTTATCTCTGCTCGTAGCGAAGTTAAATTTTGCTCTAAATTTTTATTTTTTTCGTTTTGTTCTTGCGCTTTGGCTAGTTTTTTATTTAGCTCATCGATCGCGCTTAGGCGCTGTTTGTCGTTAGCGCCTGCAGCTTGCTTTCGTCTAGCTTCCAGCTCGGCTTTTTGCTCGTTTAGCTGATTTGTTATCTCTAGGTTTTTACCGACTAGATCGAGGTTGTCATCGTATAGGAGCTTGTTTTGCGCGCGCAAGACGCGGATTTGTTCTTTTAGCTCGGACTCATTTCCCAAAACGGGCGCGTCGGTATCGTTTGCGTCCAAATTTTTTTCATCTATCAAATTTGGCAAAATGCGATTTTGCGGGGTTAAATTTTTATCGTCTTTAGCCTGCGCAAGCTCGTCTTTAGGCAGTTCCTCGACGTTCATTACCTGCACGGCGAGCTGTTTTGCGCTTTGGTCGCCGCCTTGTTTAGAAAACTCGAAATACAAATAATAACCGCCAAGCGTAAGCAAGCAACCGCAGATAAAAAATAAGACTAAATTTAACGCTCTCAACTCTACTTTTCCTTGATGTTTTGAACTACCTTATGCGCGTGGTTTAGCGCTAGCACTATCGATCCGCCGTTTTTTAGCACGATGTCGCCGCCGATATATAGCCCTGAGACGCTGCTTTCGTAGTGCTCGTTTACGATAGGATCTTTATCCGCGTCAAGCTCTACTCCGCATTTTTGCAAAAAATCAACCGGGGTCGAGCCGCCGATAGCGTAGACGACTCTATCGTAGACTCTGATTTTACCGTTTGAAAAGTGCGCCCTCACGCGTCCTGATTCGTTTTCTATCTCGGTGATATCGTGATTTAGGCGGACTTTTAGCTTATTTGCCTTCTCCAGCTCCCAAAGCGCGGCTAAATTTACGTCGTTTACGCGGCTAAATTTATCCTTACGGTACGCTAGCGTGGTTTTGTTGTATTGGCACAGCTCGATAGCGTACTCTACTGCCGAATTTCCGCCGCCGACGACTAGCACCTTTTCGCCGCTGGAACAGGAGTTTAGATTAAAATTTACGACTCCGTTTAGCGAAGGCGGGATTTTATAGTCCGGCTTGTTCGGGCGTCCCATCTTACCGATGCTTATCATCACGTTTTTGGCCTTGTAGTCACCCTTTGCGG
>CAUQCZ010000166.1:0-3586 GCA_963516335.1 uncultured Campylobacter sp.
CGCTTAAAAAAATGGGCGAGGACGTCGATCTCATCATCACCGATATCAATATGCCTCAAATGGACGGGCTGGAGTTCATCAAGCGCCTGGAGGGCAAATTTGACGTCATCATCATAACCGGCAACGCCTCGCTAAACAAAGCTATAGAGAGTATGCGTCTTGGCGTAAAGGATTTTTTAACCAAGCCTTTTGACGTGCAGATGCTTTACGAGGCGATTAAAAGGGTAGAGTTTTTAAAACAAAAAGCTCCAAATATTCACGTAAATTTAACCGAAGAACGCACGAGCTCCAGCGTAGATTCTAGCGATTTTGCCGCCAGCTCGCCCGCGCTTGAGTACGCCCTAAATTTAAGCAAGCGCGTCGCAAAAACGGACGCTTCGGTGATGCTGATGGGCGAAAGCGGCGTAGGCAAGGAGCTTTTTGCCAAATTTATCCACAAAAACTCGCCGCGCAAGGACGGCCCGTTTATCGCGATAAACATGGCCGCGATCCCAGAAAATTTGATAGAAAGCGAGCTTTTCGGCTTTGAGAAGGGCGCATTTACCGACGCTTCGGCGATGAAAAAGGGGCAGTTTGAGCTAGCCGACGGCGGTACACTATTTCTAGACGAGATCGGCGAGATGCCTATAAATTTGCAGCCAAAGCTCCTGCGCGCGATCCAGGAGCGCGAGATCACGCGCCTTGGCGCGACAAAAAGCATCAAAATCGACGTCCGTATCGTTTCAGCGACCAATGCCGATCTGCCCGAACTCATACAAAGCGGTAAATTTAGAGAGGATCTGTTTTACCGTCTAAACACCGTTCCTGTCGCCATCCCGCCGCTAAGAGAACGCAAAGAGGAGATCTTGCCTATCGCGGAGCGTTTTTTAGAACAAAGCTGCGGCGAATTCGGCCTTGGAGCGAAACACTTTTCCGAGGCTGCCGTAAAAGAGCTTCAAAAATACGATTTTCCAGGCAATATCCGCGAGCTAATCTCCGTCGTGCAGCGAGCAGCGATCCTAAGCGAAAGCGAGGAGATACAACCGGGCGATCTTTTTTTGCAGGCTCGCAGCAGAAAGTAGCTTAAATTTAAGCTTCACGCGAGTAAAATAAGCAAGATTTTAGCTTAGATTTTAATTTAGCCGGGCCGAGACGGCGACGCCGAAAACACGGTGCGGTTTTAGTAAATTAAAGCGGCGAATTTGAGCCGATGAGAAGTAAAATTTGAGTTAAATTTAATAAATAAAGCGGTCGCGGATAACTTTCTGCCAAAAACCCGAATTTAGTCCGCGAAACGAGTTTGGTCTTAAACGCGCGACGCAACCGATGAGACTAAGCGTGAGACAGATCACAGCTGAAAAGCAAACAAAATTTAATCCGCAAAGCCAGGCGGGTCTTTGGCGCCGGGTCAAGCCAAATAGGCTTGCCGCAAGGGCTTTGCCGACCGAGAAGTAAAACCTAAACTTGGTTCGCAAAGTCGGACAAGTCTTTTCGCATCGCATCCGCTTGCGACGAGACTACGCTGCGAGGAGTACGGGATCCAACCTATGGGGTTGGCTGCAGGGCGGCTTTGCCGACCGAGATGTAAAAAGAAGTAAAAACAAAGGAGTCTAAAATGAGAAAATTTAACGTTGCCGTCGTGGGCGCGACGGGCGCAGTCGGAGAGGAGCTTTTCCGCGTTATGGATGAGGTAGATTTCCCTGTAGGCGAGCTACTACCGCTAGCAAGCGCGAAAAGCGCGGGTAGCGAGATAGAGTTTAAGGGCAAAAACTACAAAGTCGTGGAGCTTACCGAGACCGTTTTTGACGAGCACGAGATCGACATAGCGTTTTTTAGCGCGGGCGGATCGGTATCCGAAAAATACGCCAAATTCGCAGCCGACAGCGGCGCGGTCGTGATCGATAACACCAGCCACTTTAGGATGGACGCGGACGTGCCATTGGTCGTGCCCGAGTGCAACCCGCAGGACATCGCGCAGTGGAAAAACCGCGGCATCATCGCAAATCCAAACTGCTCGACCATCCAAATGGTGCAAATTTTAAAACCGCTAGACGACGCGTACGGCATCAACCGCGTGGACGTAGCAACCTATCAGGCCGCTTCGGGCGCTGGCAAAGAGGGCATGGAGGAGCTAGTCGTACAGCTGCAAAAGTTTTTCGAGTTTAAGCTCGACGAGTGCGAGCCCAAAGTCTTCGCACACCAGCTAGCGTTTAACGTCATCCCGCACATAGACGTATTTTTGGACAACGACTACACGAAAGAGGAGATGAAAATGGTCAACGAGACCCAAAAAATCCTCCACAAAAATATGGAAGTGAGCGCGACCTGCGTGCGCGTGCCGGTGCTTCGCAGCCACTCCGAGGCTATCACGATTCATTTTGACAGAGACGTAGACGCCGCAGCCGCGCGCGAAGTCCTGCGCAAGGCGCCTAGCATCGTAGTCGTGGACGAGCCCGCCGCGAAGAAATACCCGATGCCAAGCATCTCAAGCGACACCAACGAAACCTACGTCGGACGCATCAGAGCGGATAACTACCGCAAAAACGTCCTTCATCTGTGGTGCAGCGCCGACCAGATCCGCGTTGGAGCGGCGACCAATGCCGTAAGAATCGCGCAAAAATGGATAGAAATGCAGGAATAATCGCCCGCATTTTGTTTAAATTTGCCGAATTTTTTTAGAATTTGGCAAATTTTATCCGGCCCGGTCGCAAAATACGCATGGCGCGTCCAGGCTTTTTTAGCTTACAATTTAAATTTCTGCGGTTTTTACTCGGCGCAGACTTCTTACATTTGCCTTTATATCCGTCTTATGCGACCCGTAAATTTAACGCGCTTTTCCCATACGTTACGGCGCCGACATACGGCTAATTTTACTCAAAAATTAAGCTTTGTAATTTATCCGTCCCGGTTTTTACGGCAAATTTGACTCCGAATTCGGGCATGATTTGATGATCTTAGCGCCAAATTCACATTTTAAATTTCGGCATACCGAGCCAAATTCGCGCGACTTTTGGTCAAACAAAGTTTGGTTTAGACTAAATTTATAGCCGTTTCAAACCTGAGTCTAGCGCGTAACGACAAGGTAAAATAGCTAGCCTATTTGCGCCTAAAGCCTAGCCGCTCGCCTATTTTAAACGCCAAACCGATAGATAATTTCTCCTCGTCAAAAAGCGCAAACGTCGCAAACGCCTCTAAAAGTTTGAATAAAACGAAATTTAGGCTAAATTTTGCCCAAATCTCATAATCCGTCTTAAATTTACTCAGCATAAACCCGCCTTAAGAAAAATACTATAAAATACGCGTTTTATTTTTTAACAAAGGATATCAATGCGCAAAATTTTTGAAAAAACTCTCCTCTTTAGCAACGCCTTCACGCTATTTCCGGTAGTATTCGGTTTGCTTGGAGCCATCGTACTGTTTATCATAGCAAGCTACGACGTGAGCAAGGTTTTTGTCGCCGTTTATCACTACTTTTTCGGCGACTTTCACCCGGAGAACTTCCACTCTGACGTCGTCGGCGAGATCGTGGGCGCGATCGACCTCTACCTCATGGCGCTCATAATTTACATCTTTATCTTCGGCATTTACGAGCTTTTTATCTCCGAGA
>CAUQCZ010000167.1:0-3570 GCA_963516335.1 uncultured Campylobacter sp.
GCGCTTGAGTTGTTGCGAAAGATGATGGCGATGTTTTCTTTTTTGTATTTGCTAACGGCGATGACCTGCGCGATGTTTGAGTATTGGTCGAAAAGCTCGTTGTAAACTAGCAGCTTTGGCGAGGTAAATTTACCCTCGCGGCCGACGACTAGCTTTTTTTCGTAAAGGCGCGGGTTGTTTGCGATGACTTTGTTGGCAAGTGCTAGGATGGCGGAGCTGCTGCGGTAGTTGATGTTTAGCGCGTAGATTTTGGCGTCTGCAAAGCGATCCTTAAACGAGCCGATGATCTCGATGTTTGCGCCGTTAAATGCGTAAATACTCTGGTCAAAATCCCCGACGCAAAAAAGACTTTTCGTCTCAAAAGCGCTGATTAGCGAGCCTTGCAGCGAGTTTGTGTCCTGATACTCGTCGACTAAAATTTCCTCAAATTTTAGCGGCGCGCCTTTTCTTAGTTCGTTACGCATTTTGATAAGCAAGTCGTTAAAATCCGCGTAGCCAAATTTGCTCTTTTCCTCCTCAAATTCGCGCAAAACGTCCTCGTAAATCTCGGCATATACGCCTTGCTCGTCGCTTCGCTCTTTTAGCCACTCGCCAAACGTCTGCTTTAGGGCTAAATTTTGAAACAACGAATACGCGTCGTAAAGATAAGCGCCGCCGTATGGCTTCACGTCGCTTAGGTGATTAAATTTGCGCCTTTCGACGAGAGATTTTAGCAGCGTTTTTAGCTCGCTTGGCTGCTTTAGCGTGACTGGTTTTTCTAGAAATTTAAGTAGCGAATAAGAAACCGAGTGAAAGGTGCCCGCCGTGATGCGCGAGGTGATTTTTTTATCGAAATGCCTGTTTAATCGCTCGATCATCTCGGCCGCGGCCTTGTTGGTGAAGGTTAGCAGCAGGATTTTTTCGGGCTTTATGCCTAAATTTAGCAGATGAGCGATGCGCGCGACGATGGTGCTGGTTTTGCCGGTGCCCGCACTTGCTATGACTAGATTGTGTCCGGCGGGAGCGGTTGCGGCGGCGTATTGTTCTTGATTTAGTTTTGAAAGGGGCATATTTTCCTCGCGTTTTAAAAGGGCAGATTATACCCAAACGGGCTTAAATTTATAAAAACGCAAAAGCGGCGAGGGCTAAATTTATTCGCCCCGCGTTTGCAAAGCGAGGCGAAAATTTAGCGGTTTTATTTTGGATTTAGTATTTGTTTTACTTCCTCATCGCTTAGTTCGTAGCGATAAAATTTAAGGTAGAATTTCTTTACTTCTTCTTCTAAATTTAACTCGCTAAAAATCTCCGGATAAAATATTTTAGCTAGCCAAAGCGGTTGCAAGGCGCCCTCGGCGCTTCTAACCGACCACAGATAAACTCCGCTAGGCACGACGAATATGGCGCCTTCTTTGACCGCTTTTAGTTGTTTAAACGCGGGATTATTTAGGATTTTTTCCTTGCCTTCGCGAGAATTCGTGATGATGACGTCGGGGTTAAAGATAATAACTTGCTCCTCGTTTATCGTCTTTGAAATCTTAAAATCCGCCTCGTTATCTTGCGAGCTTAAATTTACGCCGCCGGCGATTTTTATATACTCCGCGCCGATATCTTTGCTGCTGATCGTGCTAAAATTTCCGGAGTTAAAATTTAGAGCCAAAACCCGCTTTTTATCCTTGATATTTTGAACTTTTTCGCTTACGAATTTTATATTTTCATCAAAATACTCATTAAATTCCTTCGCCTTTTTTACCGCATCACCGCCTAAAATTTGGGCTATTTTGCTAACGGCGCCTTTTATCTCGCTAGCGTTGCTAAATTTATTTATATTTACGACCGCGATGCCGGCGGCTTCTAGCTGCGCTCTTTGGTTTTCGTCAAATATCATGCCAACGGGCCCAAAAACTACCTGCGTGTTTGAGGCGATTATACTTTCGGCGCTGCTTGTTAGCGAGCCGCTTACGTTATTCATCGTTTTTATTTTAGGGAAAATTTTACTCATCATTTTAGGCAGCCTAGCCGCGCCCGAGATGATTTTATCTTCGCCAGTTAGCATCGCGCTCATCTGCGTAAATGCCCCTATCATCGGCGTTACGCGCTCTACGTTATCAGGTATTTTTACCTCTTTGCCGCCGTCGTCTACTATGATACGCGCTTGCAAAAGGCAAGCCGCAAGTATCAAAACCGTCAAAATTTTTCTCATTTTTTCTCCTTAAATAATCGGAACGCAGGTATAAACGCTCCTGCCTTCGATCTCGTTTTTTACTACCCTTATATCGGCGCCGTAAGCGAGTTTTAAATTTTCATCCGTTATCGCTTCGCTAGCGCTGCCGTAGATGATGCTTTGATCTCTTTTTAAAAGCGCGACTTTGGCGTCTATATAAAAAGCATGCTCGGCAAAGTGCGAGGTCATGATGATTTTATGCCCGTTTGCCGCTAGCCCTTTTACGACTTTTAGGATTTTTACTTGATTGCCGAAGTCCAAATTTGAAGCGGGCTCGTCAAGCATAACGGCGCTTGCTTCTTGCGCTAAAGCTCTTGCTATTAAGACCATTTGCCTCTCGCCGCCGCTAATATCGGTGTAAATTTTATCCGCAAATTCGCTCATTGCTAGCATATCAAGCTTTTGCATGGCGATATTTACGTCATTTGCGCTTGGATTTTCAAAGGTTCCGATATAAGGCGAGCGTCCCATCAAAACGACGTCTAAAACCTTAAAAGCAAAGGGCGGGGTGTGAGCCTGAGGCACGTAGCTAACGATCTTTGCTCGCTCTTTATCGCTTAAAGCGAAAAAATTTCGTCCGTCTGCTAAAATTTCTCCGCCAAAAGGCTTTAAAAATCCCAAAATCGTCTTAAAAACAGTCGTCTTACCCACGCCGTTTGGTCCGAGCAAGCATAAAATTTCTCCGTCTTTTAGCTCGGCGCTAAATTCCTTCACGACTAGCTTTTTGCCGTATCCGCAGCTTAAATTTTTTATCTCAAATTTCACAGCCAGCCCTTTTTGCTCTGATAAAGCAGGTAGATAAAAACGGGCGCGCCTATGAGCGAGGTAATGATACCAAGGGGTATCTCGCTAGCCATCGCGCACCTTGCGATAGTATCGACTACCAGCAAAAATAGCGCGCCTAATAGCATAGAAACGGGCAGCAAGACGTTAAAATTCGCTCCGACTATAGAACGGGCGATGTGCGGCACGATGAGTCCTACCCAGCCTACTATACCGCAAAAAGCAACGCTAGAAGCCGTCAGTAAGGTAGAAGCGCAGATGATGATGAAGCTATAAAATTTAACGTTTACGCCCATGGCTTTAGCCTCTTCTTCGCCGAAGGCTAAGATATTTAGCCTAAATCTAAGCAAAAACAGAGGCACCGAGCAAAACGCCGCGACGCCTAGCATATAAAGTACGTTTTGATATCCTCCCGTGCGAGCTAGACTGCCCATCAGCCAAAACGTGATCTCGGGTAGCTTGTTTTCGCTATCTGCTAGAAATTTTAAAAGCGAGCTAAAAGCTCCAAAAAGCGAGGAGATAACGACGCCCGAAAGCACCATTATGATGACGTTTAGCTTGCCTCTGGCTATGAGTTGGCTTAAAAA
>CAUQCZ010000168.1:0-3567 GCA_963516335.1 uncultured Campylobacter sp.
AGTTTATCTAAATTTGCGCGGTTTAAAACGTAAGCTTTAGCCTTTATTTGCTTTATTAATTATTGGCTTAGCTTAGCGCCTAAATTTACGAGGCGGTTGCCAACCTCGCGTTTAAATTTGCAAGCCTTTTATCGGCGGTGGTTTAGCTTTTGCGATATTTACGCGGTTGCCGCAAACTAAATTTACGCTCAAATTCGGTCCGAGTTCGACTTTTAATGGGCTAGCAAAATGCTTCATATAAACCTTGCTAAATAAGCGCGAATTTACGCTTGCAGCATCAAAATCAAAGATACGCCGCCTCGTTTTGTTTTTGTAATTTTGCGCTAATTTACCGCTTTTGCGAATCGGGCGGACTTAGCCAGCTAGTTTTTAAAATTCACGTAAATTTAAAACTCTCAAATTTACTATAGCGGCTTTTTGCATTTACTTTTTTGGCTTTATACGCGCCGATATTTTAGTTTGTCTTTTTACGCCGCGCTTACTAAATTTAACGACTGCTTCAAAAACGGCAACAAACATAACCTAAATTTAGTCGCTACGTCCAAGTAAAATCTAAAGTATAGCCAAGAAATTTAGCCGCGAGCATAAAGGCTCAAAGAGCGGCATCCAAAGTAAATTTAACAAACTTAAAAAGCGGACTCGGCAATACGGTTTTACATTTTTGTAAATCGAGTTTTACGGGTAAGCATAAAAATTTAATACAAAAATATAAATTTAAAGTTTAAAAACAGCGACCGCGCAGGGTGCCCGCCTACAGGTCAAGCGTAAAAAGCGTAAAAATCGATGGAGAACAAAGCTCCCGACTAGCCGAGATTAATTTATAAAACAAGAAAAAGAGGCGGACGAGAGGCAAAGCCAAGCGCCCGCGTAAATTTAGAAGCGTTGTCCGATAGTAAATTCAAACGTGCTCGTATCGTCGCCGTCTTGCTTTTTGAGCGGTTTAGCAAAGATTAGCTGAAGCGGCCCCATAGGCGTTACCCACTCGATACCGGCACCCGCGCTGTATCTGCTGATGCGTCCGTCGATATACTCGTATCCGGCCCTTCTTTGTACGTGCTTACCCTCTATGACGCCGTAATCAACAAACATCACGCCGCGCATCTTTACGCGCTCTATTAACGGGAAGCTAAGCTCGGCCGAGCTATTAAACGACATATCGCCGCCCGTCTCATACCAACTGCCGCTAGAGACTTTGACTTTAGGAGAGACGGTTCTGCTCTCAAATCCGCGTAGATTTCTGATACCGCCTAGATATAACCTCTCGTTGATAGGCACCCAGCCGCGATCCCAAATCTTACCGAAGCTTGATTTAAACCTGAAAATAAGGTCATAGTCCACCCACTCTCTGATGCCTTGATACCAGTTGAAATTCGTTCTACTCTTTAAAAATTTCTCATCTCCGCCCACGCCCGCAAACTCTAGGCTAGTGCTTGCGATGATACCGGTGCGAGGCAGATAATAATCATCCGTGCTGTTATAGGTGATAGACGGGATGAGCGAGCTTTTTAAACTCTTGCCGTCTTTGTAACCGACGGTTTTTAACACTTCGCTAAGCCCGCTGATACGGCTTTGCTCGATGATATAGCCCAAAGACGCGCTTAAATTTCTGGTTAGTTTTCTACCCACTACGACGTTTAAGCCGTATGATTTCTCGTCGTAGCTGTTCCAGTTATAGTCGTTAGCGTATAGCGTGCCACCAAGGCTATATTCGCTATCAAAAAGGCGCGGGTTGGTTAGACCTATCTGGCCTGAGAGCTCGTTATCGCTTCTATCGACGCTTACGACGCCCTTCATGCCGCTACCGAACACGTTCGTATCCGATAAACTCGCATTAAGTAGTAAGCCGTCCGAGCTGCCGTAGCCGATACCGCCGCTGATAGAGCCGGTGGAGGCCTCTTTTACTTTTACGAGTAGATCGACTTGATTTGCTCCGACGCGTTGTTCCTCGATCTCGACATCGTCAAAATAGCTCGTTCGCTTTAGCGCGTCTTTACTATCTTGCAAGTCGGTTCTGCTATATAAATTTCCCTCCGTGAGGTATAGCTCTCGTCTAACCACTCTATCTACGGTTCTATCGTTACCTGAAATTTGCACGTTTCTTATATATACTTTTTCGTCCGGCACGACCTCATAGACGATACTTACGGTCTTATCCTCGACGTTTTTCTCGGTTTTTGGATTTATCCTTACAAACGCATAACCCTTGTCCGCCACGATATCGTCGAGCTTTTTCATGTCTTGTCTTAGGCGAGCGGAGTTCATCACGTCGCCACTCTCTAGCCTAAAGTCTTTTAAAATTTTCTCTTTATCAAGCTCTAAAAACTCTGGCGCTTCGATATCTACGCTAGATACCCTATACTGCTCGCCCTCGGTCACGTAGTAGGTGAGGTCTGCGGTGTAGTTATCCATATAGGCGTTTAGATACGGGTTTGAGACGGTGGCGTCTAGGTAGCCTTTTTGATAGTATTTGTCTTGGATTCTCGCAGGATCGTTTGGTAGCTCGAAAAGCTTAACCTTACCGTCGTTTCTACCCCACATCCAGCCCATAAATTCGCGCTCTTTATTAGCCACCACAGGCTCCACGTCGCCATAATCAAAAAGCTTTGCGCCAACTAAATTTACGTTTTCTATTATGATATTTTCGCCGCGGTTTATGTTCATCGTGACAAAAAGGCTGCTTTCATTGCCCGCTACCGGCTCTTTTGTTACGTCTACGATCGTGTCAAAGTATCCTTTTGACTCGTAATACTGCCTAATGCGCTCTTTTGCGCGCTCAATGGCTAGCTCGTCGTACATGTTGCCTTGTTTGATATTGATTAGCCCGTCGATAGCGGTTTTGTCGTTAGTCACTACGCCCTTGATATCGATACGAGCGATGCTAGGCTTTTCTTTTACCGTTACGGTTACGTCGCCGCCCTCGTTTTCGATATAGATATCGTCGAAGTAGCCCTGCCTAAATAGCTTTGCGATCGCCCTATCCGTGCTATCGCCGCTTAGCTCGTCGCCGACTTTTAGCCCCATTATCTCCTTTGCCGTTTCGGGAGACAGATGCACAAGACCTTTAAAATTTATGGAAGTTATCTGCTGGGCATTTGCCAAAACGGCACCCAGAAGTAGTAGAAAAACGCTTTTTTTCATTTATTTAACCTAAAAGTGATGATAAGGCTGTATAATAGCACATTTTATTTTTAAACAATATAAATTTAAAAGGCAAATTTATGAAAATCGGTATCGTAGGCCTAGGACTCATCGGCGGCTCGCTAGGTCTTAGCCTAAAAAACGAAAAACTAATCAGTTGCGTTAGCGGCATGGATCTAAACAAAGAGCACGAAGAACAGGCGATCAAGCTCGGTCTCGTGCATGAAATTTTGACGCTTGAGCAGATGAAGCAAAAATGCGACATGATATTTCTAGCCATCCCCGTAGAAGCCATCATCAAAATCGTCAAAGAATTTGAAGGCATCGGCGAAAACACGACCATCGTAGATCTAGGCAGCACCAAGCAAAAAATCATCGAAGCCGTGCCGGAAAGCATCAGGCAAAATTTCATCCCCGCCCACCCGATGG
>CAUQCZ010000169.1:0-3555 GCA_963516335.1 uncultured Campylobacter sp.
CTTAGCTTATCGCCGTACATCTCGTAAAGATCCTCCATCCTAGCAAGCCCCTCTTCGCAGTCTTTTGACTCTAACACTTTTAGCCACATTTTTTCTAGCGTGTCTTTTACGAGATTTCTAGCCGTCGAGCTATCGTCTAGTACTAGCGCCAGACCGCTTAAAAGCTTGCTTTGATCGATTTCGACCTCTATTTTTGGACTATAGATGCCAAGCTCTTCTACTACGCTTTCAAGATCTAGTATGAGCAAAACCTCGTCGTTTTCGATACGAGTTACGCCCGTTATTTTACCTTTATCTAGCGTCCCTGCATTTGAAGCAAATGTCGCCGCCTCGATATCCGCCCAGCTTATACGTCTAATGCGTTTTGCCTCATGGACGATAAAACCTATCAAAATTTCGCTAAATTCGGCGATGATGACGCGAGGCTTGATCGCCGCGTCTTTGGGCTCATTTATCTGCATCCATTTGGCTAAATTTATCACGGGTATCACGACCCCGCGTAAATCAAAAATCCCCTCAATATACTCGGGTACTCCGGGAAGTTCGGTTAAATTAGGCATTTTGATGATTTCGCGCACCTTTGCGACATTGACGCCGTATATGCCCTCATATACCTTGTCGCCTGATTGTTTAAAGATACGAAAATCAACAAGCTCCATCTCGTTTGAACCGGTTTTTAGTTCACCGTTGTTAAGCATTTTAAACCTTTACGCTCTTTCGAGCAAACTTGATATTTGGCGCATATTCTACTATAAAATAGCTTTGCTCGCATGCAAAAGACGGCACGTTTACATATTTTTGAGAACCAAGCTCAAAAATATCTCCTTGATGATAGTGCCCCTCGATAACGATATCAGCCTTACAAATACCGTTATACCGATATATTTTAGCTTCGGCTAGCTCTTTGAAATTGGGAATTTTATAGTCTAAAATTTTTCGTTTAAGCTTATTTAAAATTCGTTTCGAGAGTCTGAAATTTAAAAATTTATCGAAAAAATTCATCGTTTTTAAAAAAATTTCGACACGTAAAAATCTCAAAGCGTATTTTGAAACCAAAGGCAAAAATATATCTCCGTGCGCGATAAAAACGCATTTTTGGCACTTTGAAGCAAATTTAACCGGCTGTGCGCCTATAGGATAGGTTTTTACGTTTTTAAAAAGCGGGGCGAGGTTAAAATCGTGATTTCCCTCAAAATAATAAATTTCCGTTTTTTTGCTTATCTCGTTTATGACGTCGATATAAGGCTCGTAAAATTTGACGAAAAACTCGCACTGCGCGGCTAAAAAATCAAACATATCGCCCATCAAAAATAGCTGCGGCGTCTTTATCTCGCCGCTTTTTAACGCGTATAAAAACCGTAGGAAATTTTTACGATTTTCGTTTTCGTGCGAGTCGGCGATAAATATCGCTCCCTCTTTTATAACGATCGGCTCAGGCATAAAATTTTGCTTTTTTAAGCGTTAAATTCGCAGCCACAAGCCTAAAGTCGCGCGAACTTAGCAAGGCAAATTTTGCTAAAGCGATTTTTAAAAATTTAGCGCTCGGCAAACCCGAAATTTTAAAACCTGCCGTCAAATTTAAAGGCGGCAAAATCTGCATCAAAGCAAATTTTATTGCTACCCCCGGTAGCGTAAATTTAACCGCAAGTTTGGCGGTATTTGTCGCGTTTATTGGTTTTTTGTTTAACCCAAAAACGGCCGCAAAACTACCCGCCCCGCGAATAAATTTGAGACTAACCGCCCCCGCAAACTCTCTCATCAGTCCTCAAATTTTATCGATTTGTAGCTAACGGATACTATTTCTACGTCGCTTCTGCCGTTTGGCAAATTTAGCGCGACCTCGTCGCCCTCGCTCTTGCCGATTAGCTGTTTGGCTAGAGGCGAGTTTATAGAGATTAGACCGCGCTCCAGGTTGCTCTCAGGCGTACCCACTAGCGTGTAGGTCTTTTCTAGCTCGGTTTCTACGTCCATGATGACGACTGTGGAGCCGAATTTTACCTTATCGTGCTCGTACTCTGCGGGGTCGATTACCTTAGCGCGGCTTACTATGTCGCTTAGCTCAGCGATGCGACTTTCTATAAACGCCTGCTTTTCGCGCGCGGCGTGGTATTCGGCATTTTCTTTTAGATCGCCGTGACTGCGCGCGATGTCGATCTCTTCGACGATATTGGGCCTTTCAACCGTCTTTAAGTTTTTTAGTTCGTTCGTGATTTTTTCATATCCGAAAAGCGTCATAGGTTCGGTCATTTTTCATCCTTTTTAGTTGTTAAAATTTGCGCCACGTTTGCGGCAGAGCCGTGTTTTAGGTATCTTCGTAGCCTTTCGCAGCCAGCGATAAATTTCTTTTTATCGCAGCTCTCGTAGGCTTTTATGAGATTACTAGGCGTTACTTCCTCTTGCAATAGCTCCTCGTGCAGCGACTCTTCGCCCATAAAATCAAACATTATATTTGCAAGCCCGATGTGGCGTAGCTTCACAAACATCCGCGCGATCATTATATCGATTGCCTTTGCCTTGTAAGCTAGCACGAACGGCGTACCCACGAGCGCGGCCTGAAGCGTCGCGGTACCTGAGCAGATGAAAGCAAACTCGCTTTGCAAAAGCGCGCGCGGTGCATCCGTAACCACGCAAAAATCGCTAACGTTGCCGTAAATTTGCATATCGTTTGCCAAAAAAGGCGGCACGACTAGCAGTTTTTCTTTGTCTTTTATACGGCTTGCTACCTCGCGAAAAATAGGCATTAGCCGCGAAATTTCAGCCCTGCGGGATCCGGGCATAAAAGCGATCTTGTCGCTTTGCAAAAGCTCGTTCTTTCGTACTCGCAGCTCATCAAGCAGCGGGTGTCCGACGTAGCGCGAACGGTTAAAATACATCCCGTCAAAGGGCAAAATCGAAGCCAAATGATCGCAGTACGCCTCGACCTTCGCCACGCGTCCGGCCTTCCACGCCCACACCTGCGGCAAGATATAGTAGGTTACGGGCGTTTTGATGCCCGCTTCTTTGATCGCTTTGGCTAGCGGCAGGTTAAAGGCGGGGCTATCGATAAGCAGCGCGGCGTCACACTGCGCAGCTAGGTGAGTCATCTCTTTTATCGCGCGTTTTGCCTTAAAATAAAGCGGTAAAACCTCCACGAAACCCATCGCGGAAAACTCCGAGCTTCGCATAAAAGGTTCGCCGAATTTTTCGTCAAAAATGCCTTTTAGTTCGCACTTTGGCAGATGCTCTAAAACCTCCTCGAAGTGCAAATTTGCAGAGGCCTCTAAACAAGAGACGAGTAGCTTCACTGATTACCCTCAAAGTCCTCGGCTAAGTTTGCAAGCTCTCTAGCGCGCTCCTTAGTCATCTGTAGGTAACAATCGGCGGCCGTTACGGCATAAAGCGTACCCATAGGCGGCACAAACGGACATTTGGCCTCTTTATAGGCTACCCATTTACGCTGGATGTCTTTTAGTTTCTTTTTATTTTCGTCGTTTAGTACGCTCATGGCTTTTTTGTAGTTTTGATTTAGGAGTTTATCTTGGATAGCAAATTCGGCGTCTATGCACTGTATCATGC
>CAUQCZ010000170.1:0-3533 GCA_963516335.1 uncultured Campylobacter sp.
GTCTACGAGATCGACCCGGCGCACAGCAACGTAGGCTTTAAAATCAAACACCTAAGCATATCAAAAGTAAGCGGAAATTTCGGCAAATTTAACGCCGTAATCGACTACGACAAAAGCGCTAAGGAGCTAAAAGCGCTCGAGGCCACCATCGAGACCGCCTCGGTAAATACGCAAAACGACAAGCGCGACGAGCACCTGCGAAGTGCCGATTTTTTCGATGCGGCGAAATTTGACAAAATCACCTACAAAATGGTCAAATTTGAAAAAGAAAGCGATACCGAAGGAAAGGTCGTAGGCACGCTCACGATGCACGGCATTACTAAGCCCGTTGTGCTAAAATTCGAGCTTGGCGGCTTTACCGCAGGCGATAACGGCAAGGAAAAAATCGGCTTTAGCCTCGAAGGCAACACGAAACGCAAACTATTTGAGATCGGGCTAGACACCCCTGAAATCACGCTATCTGACAAGGTTGAGCTAGAGATAGAAGCCGAAGCCAAAGAAAAATAGACCCAAAATAAGCCTAAAGCCTGTTTTTGGGCTTTAGACTTGTTAAATTTTAGTTTAGCCTAGGTTTTTGTAAATTCGGTCGCGCATTACGACTCAGAGCGAAACCGCCGCGCTAAAAACTCAAACGTAAAATTTGATTTTAACGCCGCAAATTTTACTTATTTACTAGATCAATTTGCAAATTTAAAAATACGCAAAACTGCCGCGCCGAAAGGCAAATTTGCGGCAAAATACAAAGCATCCGCTCAGGCTCGCTAACCATGACGAGCAAACAAAAAGCCCAAGCCGGCAAACCTATAAATTCGCCGGCCCCGTCGCCGCAATAAAGCGTAAATTTACCCCTTACGCCCTAGCAAATATAGCCTCAAAGCCTGCTGGGCGGTCATTTTGAGATTGCGCGTCGCGGTTTGTTTGTCCATCGCTTCTTCTAGGCTCACGGGCTCGTTTAATACGCTAAAAAACGCATCGATGCCGTTTTCGTTACAGCCGCCGGCGCACGGCGACACGCTACCGGCTAGCGCGATGACTGGTTTGCCGTATTTTTTAGCGATCTTCGCCACTCCGGTCGGGGTCTTGCCCATCGAGCTTTGAAAGTCCAGTCGTCCCTCACCGGTGATGATTAGATCGGCGTTTTTCACGTCCTCTTCGAGGCGGATTTCCTCCATGATGATGTCGATGCCGGGCTTTAGTTTGGCGTTTAGGTAGCTCACAAACCCGTACCCTAGCCCGCCTGCCGCGCCCGCGCCCTTAAAGTTCCAAAATTCGCTTGAAAAGTGCTCGCTCGTCGCGCTGGCAAAGCTAATGAGCCCAGCGTCTAGATCCTTTACCATCTGCTCGTCCGCGCCCTTTTGCGGGCCGTAGACGTAGGCCGCGCCGTTTTTGCCAAAGAGCGGATTATCCACGTCGCAGGCTACGAGAAATTCGCACTCTTGCAGCTCGGGCACTACGTTTTTGTTTGAAATTTTGGTGATTTTGATGAGATTTTCGCCTTTGCCTTCAAGCAACTCGCCGTTTTCGTCAAAAAACTCGTATCCCAGCGCGCTTAGCATACCCGTGCCCGCGTCATTCGTCGCGCTGCCGCCGATACCGACGATAAATTTACGCGCGCCCTTGCCGATCGCATGCAAAATCATCTGCCCAAAGCCGTAAGTGCTCGTTTTCATCGGGTTTCGGCGCTCTTTTTCTACTAGCATGAGCCCGCTGGAAGACGCCATCTCGAGGATGCCAAGTTCGCCCGCTAGCGCGTATCTAGCGGGGATCTTTTCGCCGAGAGGATTTTGCACGATGACGTCGATAAACTCGCCATCTAGCGCGTCCGCCAAGGCCTCCACGCTACCCTCACCGCCGTCCGCGATGGGCTTAACCGTCACCTCATCTATCTCGCCGGCTAGGGCTTTGAGACCCTCTTTTACGGCGTTGCCGGCCTCGAGAGAGCTGAGGGAGCCTTTAAATGAGTCGATTGCTATTAAAATTTTCATCTGTTTTTCCTTTTTTAACAAGGCTCGTCTTTTGAGCGCTTTTCGCGGAGCTGGCTAAAATTTAGCTCGGCGGACTATTTTTGCTTCGTTGCACTCGCAACTGCAAGCAAGAAGTCCAGCCTACGCTAAATTTTACCTGTGCAAGCCCAAAAATCATCTCAAAATACTTCGCCTTAAATTTTACGGTCTGATTTTATCAAATTTAGTTTTAAATTGTGACGCTTATAAATGCCAAATTTGACTCCAAGCCCGCGATGCTTTGTTCGAAGAGCAAAGCTATGTCGCCACATCTCACGTGCAGTGGGGTTGGAGAGGGCTTCTACGTCGCTACGCTAGCAGCTGCAAGCAGACGGGAGAGGGTCTGCATCTAGCAGTTACGAGCGTGAAAGCACGAAGTAAAGGAAGGCGATGCTCTACTTTAGCTTCACTCGTAGCTGCAAGCAGACCGCAAAGTAGAATCCCCTTCCGCCGCCCAAGAAAAAGAAAAGGCGGATATAGAAGGGAGCTCTTTGGTTTCGGCTTTGCCTCGCCTTGTGCTTAGCCGCACCTCGTTTGCTACTGTTAGGACGCGCTCTCTTTGAGAGCTGCAAGCAGAGCGTAATTCAAGCCCCTTCCCCCTTAACAAAAAAGCTTAGCGCGCAATGCTAAATTTAACCAAATCAAATTTGGCATTTTCAAGATGCGGGTCTGGGCGGACAAATTTGAAAATTTACCGTTACTACCGTAAAGAGTGCTGTCTCGCCTCACCGAAACCGCACTCAAATTTAATTATCCCAAATCTCGCCACTCAAATTTAGCCGTCAAATTTACAGCAAAATCAGCGACGCAACCCAAACCGTCGCCATGCCGACGATACCCATTATAAAGGTAAGCATCGTCTGGGTCTTGTAGCCCTGCTCCGGCGACATCTTGCTAAAGTTCGTAACGACCCAGAAGTAGCTATCGTTAGCGTGCGAAACCGTCATCGCGCCCGCAGCGATCGCCATCACCGTTAGCACCGCGCCCATCTCGCTAGTTAGCCCCAACGCGCTCATCATTGAGCCGCTATCGGTAAAAAGTCCCATGATAGAGGCCGTCGTCGTGAGCGCCACGGTCGAGCTGCCCTGAGCTGTCTTGATGATAGCCGAGATAACAAACGGGAAAAATATACCCGCAGTGCCGATGAGATGGGCGTTTGCCTTCATAAACTCGACAAAGCCCGCTTTAGCGATGACGTTACCTAGCACGCCGCCCGCAGCCGTGATGAAAAGGATCGGTCCGACGATCTTTAGCGTTTCATTGGTCATGAGGTTAAATTCGCCCAGCTTGCCCGTTTTAGCCAGCAAGATAACGGCAAATAGCACGCCAACTCCAAGCGCGATTACGGGATCTCCCATAAATAATATAACCTTTACGAACCATGCCGTCGCCGATGGATCTTTTTCTAAAATGTCCGGAGCGACGAAGGCGACGAAAAACCCCTTTTTATTTAAAATATTAAAAAGAGAACCGCAAGCCATCAGCAAAATCGGCATAAACATCGGCGCCAAGCTCAAAAACGCGCAAGGC
>CAUQCZ010000171.1:0-3521 GCA_963516335.1 uncultured Campylobacter sp.
ACCGCGACGCCGTAGAGGCCGTAGTTGGGTAGTCCCAGCCAGCCAAAAAGCGCGATGGCGTTGCCGCAAAGAGTGATGACGTTCATGAGTAGCGAAACCAGCATAACGGCGGTGGCGAAGTTATAAACGCGAAGCACGGCTGCTAGCACCATGCCGATACCGTCAAAAGCAAGCGCTATGCCTAGCATGTGCAGGTAGCCAAAACTCTCCTGTCTAAGCTGCTGCGGGACGTTTAAAAGCTCTAAAATTTCAAATCCGAAAAAGTAAATAAAAACCGCGCTAAAAAGCCCGATTATCGTATTAAACGTGATGCTAGCGTGTATGACGCGTTTGGCTAAATTTATATTTTTAGCGCCTAGAGCCTGCGCGACTACGACCGAACAGCCGACGCTTAAAAAGTTAAAGATCGTCATAAATAAATCCATGACTTGATTGCCCGCGCCCATAGCGCCCACTAAATGGACGCTGACCTTAGTCACCATGTAGGTGTTTATGATGAGCGTAACAAAGTGCAAAAACATATCTAAAAATATCGGTATAGTAAGCTTTTTGAGCGATAAATTCATAATTTCTCTTTTGTAACGTGGATTTTAAATAACGCGCGATTATATCCAAATATAAATTTAAAGCGTTTTAAGGCGGCGCGGCGGGCTTGCTCGGTCGGCGGGCATAATCTTTTTATTAGATTAATCAAGTATAATTTAAAAAATCTACTACGAACGGACGTCAAAATGCATAAAACTTTTACCTCTAGATGGGCCTTTATCATCGCCTGCGTTGGCTCTGCCGTGGGCATGGCAAACGTCTGGGGCTTCCCGTATAAGGTCGGCTCAATCGGCGGCGGCGCATTTTTGCTTATTTACGTGCTTTTTATCGCGATATTTTCTTACGTCGGGCTATCTGCGGAGTATGCTATCGGTAGACGCGCTAAAACCGGTACGCTAGGCTCCTATGAATACGCCTGGAAGAGCCGAAACTGGGGAACTTTCGGTAAAATTTTAGGCTGGATACCGTTAGCGGGCTCGATGTGTATAGCTACGGGCTACGCAGTCATCATCGCGTATGTTTTAAAGGCGCTGTTTCAGGCAATCACGGGTTCGCTTATGACCGTGGATACGAACACTTGGTTTGATTCCTTTGCGTTTTCATCCTATTCGGTCGTGCCGTTTCATTTTATCGTCGTTGCCGGCACGCTATTTACGCTATTTTTCGGCGCGCATAGTATAGAAAAAACGGGCAAAATCATGATGCCGCTTTTTTTTATTCTATTTTTTATTTTAGCGATTAGGGTGGCGTTTTTAGACGGGGCGTTTGGCGGGTATAAATTTATCTTTCACAGCGACTGGAGCAAGCTAGCAGATCCGATGGTGTGGGTGTCGGCGATGGGTCAGGCATTTTTCTCGCTATCTATCACGGGTTCTGGTATGATAGTTTACGGTGCGTATTTGCATAAGGACGAAGATATCGTCGATAGCGCGCAAAAGACGGCGATCTTTGATACGATTGCGGCGATGACGGCGGCGCTTGTGATGCTGCCTGCGGTCTTTGCCTACGGCATGGATCCCGCGGCAGGTCCCGGTTTACTTTTCGTAACGCTGCCTAAAATTTTACAAGACATGGTCGGAGGCCAAATTTTCGCGATTATTTTATTTACGGCGGTGATTTTTGGCGGCGTAACGTCGCTACAAAATATGTTTGAAGTCGTCGCCGAGTCGATCATGCACAAATTTCCTAAGCTAAAGCGCGGCGTCGTGCTAATTTTGCTCTGCGCGGTGTGCTTTGGTATCGGCGTAAATATGGAAGCCATAACCAGCTGGGGGCCGTGGATGGATTTTGTTTCGATCTACATCATTCCTATCGGCGCGGTGATCGGCGCGGTTTCGTGGTTTTGGGTTATCAAAAAAGAAGAGATCATGGACGAGATAAATACCGGCGCGGCAAAAAAGCAAGGCGCGCTGTGGTATTTTGCGGGCAGATATATCTACGTGCCGATGGCGCTTACGCTTTGTATCATCGCGCTTAGCATGCATATCTCGTTTTAAGGCGCGCGCGTGGCACTCATAGATCTAATCGAAGTTAGTAAAAAATTCGGCCCCAATGAAATTCTAAACAAAGTAAGCCTAAGCGTAAACGAGCGCGAGCGTATCGCTATCATCGGTAAAAACGGCAGCGGCAAAAGTACGCTGATGAAGCTAGTCGCGGGCGCGCTAGAGCCTGATAGCGGCAGGCGTATCGTGCAAGGCGGCGTAAAAGTAGAAATGCTCGCGCAAAATCCTAAATTTGACGATGCGGCTACGGTAAAAGACGCGCTAAATTTGGAGCTAAAAGAGATTTTTGACGCTAGGGACGAGTATGCTGCCGTGCTAGAAGCGCTCGGGCGCGATGCGCAAAACAAAGAACTAAACGCTAGGCAAGACGAGCTAATCAAATTTATCGAGGCAAAAGACGGCTGGCAGATCGAGCGCAAGATCGAGCGCGTGCTGGAGGAGTTTAAGCTAAAAGAGTACGAAAACCGCGCTGTTTCTAGCCTTAGCGGAGGCGAGATACGCCGCGTAGCTCTGGGCGCGCTGATACTAAAAAAGCCCGATGTTTTGCTGCTTGACGAGCCTACCAATCACCTTGACGTTTATATGGTGAGATTTCTTGAAGATATGCTAAAAAGCTCGCGTCAGACGATAGTTTTTATCTCGCACGATCGCTACTTTATCGACGCGCTAGCGACTAGAAGCGTCGAGATCGAGGAAGGCGCGTTGGCGTCTTTTGAGGGCGGTTACGCAAACTATCTAGCTAAAAAAGAGGAAATCCTAGCCAGCCTAGCCAAATCTCACGAAACGCTGTTAAAACAGCTAAAGGCTGAAGAAGAGTGGCTGCGCCGCGGCGTCAAAGCGCGTCTAAAACGCAACGAAGGGCGCAAAGAGCGAGTGCTAGCCATGCGCGAAGAGGCCAAGAAAAATCCGGGCGTGATACGCCGCGTTAGGCTCGAGCTTGAGCGGGCGAGCAAAAACTTCAACCAAACGCAAAGCGTAAACCGCAAAAAAATGCTATTTGAGATCAAGCAACTAAGCAAAATCATCGGCGGCAAGCAGCTTTTTAGCGATTTTAACGCGCGCGTTTTGCAAGGCGAGCGTATCGCGATAGTCGGACGAAACGGCAGCGGCAAAAGCACTCTTATTAAAATTTTACTCGGGTTTGAAAAGCCAAGTAGCGGCGAAGTTAGGCGCGGCGAGGTGCGCGTGGGGTACTTTGATCAGTCGCGAAGCGCGCTGGACGACGATAAGAGCCTCATCGAGACATTTTGCCCAAACGGCGGCGATCACGTCATGGTGCGCGGGCGAAATATGCACGTCTACGGCTACCTTAAAAATTTCCTATTTCCTAAAGAATTTCTCGATAAACCCATCGGCGTGCTAAGCGGCGGCGAGAAAAACCGCGTGGCGCTGGCTCTACTTTTTAGTAAAGAGTACGACGTACTCGTGCTTGACGAGCCCACAAACGACCTAGATATCGCTACTATCAACATC
>CAUQCZ010000172.1:0-3501 GCA_963516335.1 uncultured Campylobacter sp.
TCGTGAGCTGCTACGCCAAAATCATCGCCGCGGGCAACACCTCGATCAAAACTAAGATCGAAGTCACGGCGCTGCGGCTAAACGCGGCGGGTTTTCGCGAGCGCATACACGTGACATCCGCGATAGCTACCTACGTGAGCGTGACTAAAGACGGCGCGAAAAAACCGATCGATCCGCAGCTAAAAAAGGCGCACGGATTTTGACGAATTTGCCTTGATCGGAGCGCATTTTTTACGGCTCTAGTTTGCATGCGGCAGAATCGTAAAACGCGTTTTGCCGTATGACCGAGCCGTTTTTTAACTTATAAATTTTGCGTTTGCGCCCGCAAAACGCATATTTACCGTCTAAACGGCGGTCAAATTCGGCCGAGCTAGATTATCTAGCTCGGTTTTAGCTTTTTAGCGCATCGGAAAATCAAAATAAACGCTTAAAATCATTAAAACCAAATCTACCCTGCTTCGCGCAATAAAACCGTAAAATCGTTTACGGCGCTTTGCGGGATTTAAAATAGCGGCGCAAAACGCGTTTTCTAAATTTACGCTCGTAAATTTCGCGGCCGAATTTTGGATATTTCGGGCGAATTAAGTTATATTAAGCATTAAACTATTTTTTCAAGCCGTGTTAACACTATTACAAATTCTAGTCTTAATAAAAGCTCTCAAATTATTCTTATTCATAAATAATACGATATAGCCAAAATAACGATATATCAGGGTTTATATTCCCATGCGTTAAATAAAATAATTAACAAAATCTTAAATCAAAATATTGATTTAAAGTATTAAGGATTTTTATTATTTTTTAAGGACAAATATGCAAATATTTCATATTTAATAAATATGCAAAATCTGCATATAAAAAAGGAGAAAAAATGACGAAGACCGGCAAAGTCATATGCCCATACTGCGGCACGGGCTGTCAGGTCGAGCTTCACGTCGAAAACAACGTGATAAGAAGCGCGCTTGGAGTACAAGATAACCCCGTAAATCAGGGCAATCTGTGCTTAAAGGGCTTTTACGGCTGGGACTACGTGGGGGCGCCTGATAGACTGACAAAACCGCTAATCCGCAAAAAAGACGGCGTATTTAGCAAGGACGGAGATCTTGAGGAGGCTAGCTGGGACGAGGCGCTTGATCTAGTCGTCTCAAAGATGAAAGAGGTAAAAGAAAAATACGGCCCCGACGCGCTAGTAGGCAACTACTCGGCTCGCTGTACGCTAGAGGACAACTACGTCGCGCAAAAAGTAATGCGCGCCGTAATCGGCACAAATAACGTCGATCACTGCGCTAGAATTTGACACGCTCCGACTGTGGCAGGTCTTGCCAAAACAATCGGTAACGGAGCGGCGACAAACAGCTTCACGGAGATCGGACCTTATAGTAATTGTATATTGATGATCGGCTCAAACCCCGAAAACGGCCACCCGATCGCGGCTATGCACATACAGCGCGCGTTAAACCGCGGCGCTAAGCTCATCGTGGTAGATCCGATAAAAACGGAATTTGCCAGCCGAGCGGACGTGCATTTGCAGCTAGCGCCCGAGCATAACATCGCTGTTATAAACTCGCTAATTTACGTTATTTTCGAGGAAAATTTAGTTAACTGGGACTTCGTAAACGAATGCACCAAAGGCGTGGAATACGTACGCGAAGCGGTCAAAGACTATTCGCCTGAAGCCATCGCTAGCTATACCAACCTAAACCCGCAGGACGTGAGAAAAGCAGCCCGCATGTACGCAACCATCCGTCCGGCCGTCATCACGCACGGTATGGGCGTAACGCACTTTAACCACGGCGTGGGCGCGGTTTGCGATATATCAAATTTATTCCTTTTAACCGGAAATATCTGCGAGCTAGGCAGCGGCGACCTACCGATACGCGGTCAAGAAAACGTCCAAGGCTGCTGCGATATGGGCGTGTTGCCGAATATTTTTCCAAATTTAGGCTCGGTAACCGATCCGAAACAGCGCGAGTGGTTCGAGCAGGTTTGGCATCTAGAGCCTGGCTTCCTAAACGGTAAAATCGGTATCCATAAAACAGAAGTGCCAAACGCTATCCTTGACGGCAGAGTGCATTTTTTCTGGACGATGGGCGAAAACCCGGTTATGACCGATCCAAACACCAACCACTTCCTAAAAGCGATCTCTAAAGTAGATATGTACGTGGTTCAGGATATATTTTTAACCGAAACGTCGCGTAAAGCCGACGTCGTTTTGCCCGGTGTGGCAAGTAGCGAAAAAGAAGGCCTCTACGCCAACGCCGAGCGCCGCGTACAGCACAACGAGCACGTCATCACGCCTCCGGGAGACGCCAGACAAGACTGGTGGATCATCTGCGAGATCGCCAGAAGGCTCGGAGCGACAGAGGGATTTAACTTTAACTCGCCTGAAGAAATTTGGGAAGAGGTACGCAAGTGCGATCCTAGAAGATACGGCGGCATGAGCTACTACCGCATCAAAAAGCATCACGGACTGCACTGGCCGTGCCCTGATGAAAACGACATGGGCGGACAGAGCCTATATCTAGATAAAAAATTCTTTACGCCCGACGGCAAAGGTAAATTTATCCCTTGCTTGCACGTAAAGAGCGTCGCGGATATCGAGCCGGCAAAAGCGGAGTTTGCTAAACGCGTAAATTTACCGCCCGAATACGAAGTAATGGCCGGCAGCGTGGACGAGCCGACCGATGCCGAGTATCCGATACAGCTGCTAACTACGCGTAAAGTCTATCAGTACGCCGGCGGCGTCATGACCAGGCGCTCAAAAGCTATCGAAGAGGGCGGCGACAGCATCGGACCTATCGCCGAGATGAACCCTGCGCTGGCCGAGCGCTACGGCATCAAGCAAGGAGACTTTATTAAAGCATGGAGTAGATACGGCTACATCGTCATCAAAGCAGACGTCACGGGCATCGTCCCAGACGGTGTCATCCAGATGACCTACCACTACTGGGAGAGCTGCTGCAACGAGCTAACGAGCAACGGCTGGGACTTCATCAGTAAGACCCCGACCTTTAAGGCCGCCATCCAGATCCAAAGGATCGAGGAGGATGAATTTTTGCGTATTCGCGAGCTAAAACGCATCAAATTCCAAACCAACAAGGTCATATACGACGACTATCACCACGAGTGATTTTTAGCCCCGCTTGCTAAACCGCGGGCGGGGCTGCTTAAATTTAGCTTTTAAATTCGCTTCTTGATTAAAATTTAAAAAATATATCTTATTTTAATATGCTTTTCTGTAATATTCCACAAATTTTAATATGCAATTTTGCAATATTATAAATTTATACTTCACAAGGAGCAAAAGATGAAAAAATTTCTCACGACGTTGCTTTTAAGCGCTATCGTCGCGCTAGGAGCCGAGGTCAAAACCATCACCGATATGACGGGTAACGAGGTCAAAATCCCGGCCAAAACGCAAAAGATAGCCGCGCTTTGGCACGCAAACAACCAAGTTATCTTGGTGCTAGGCGGCGCGGAGAGCAAGGAAAAAGAAATAGA
>CAUQCZ010000173.1:0-3499 GCA_963516335.1 uncultured Campylobacter sp.
CGGCGCAGGGTATCAAATTTGGCTTTATTTAACCCGCAAACTAGCGGCCAAGGCCCAAAACCTCCCGTACCTTTTGCTTGCACGCCTCAAATTTTTGCTCAAACTCCGCGCGCTTTTGCACCTCGTTTTTAGCTCCTATCTTGGTATGTCCCGAGCCTCGCCCTAAAAATTTTACGTATCCCGTATCCTTAAACTCCGTCGTAAACGGCATCTTCGCGCCCTCTACGCCCTCACAGATAAGCTGTACTAATGCGTATTCTTCTAGCGCGAAGGCTTGTGGGTAGATGTTTATTTTCTTTAAATTTTTAAGCGCGACAAGCGGCAAGAGCGCCGGATAAGGCGCTTTGCACTTCACCCAAATGAGCCTTAGCGCCTCAAGCGTGCCTAAATCTCTTAAAAACTCGAAGTCTTTGATCGGCTGATCCCAATCAAGAGTGCCGTTTATGCCTAGATACCGCAGCGAAGCTATGCCGCTAAGCCCCGAAAAATCGCTAACTCTTCGTAAATTTTCAAAATGCGCCGATTTTAGGCTCTTTAGCTCCTTTAGCGGCGAAAGATCGCAAAAGCCGGAGACGTACTCTAAAACCAGCTCGCGCAAAAGCGGTAACCGAGCTAGAAAATCGATATTTTTTACTTGGATTTTAGTTATACGTAGGCGCTCTAGACGTTTTAGTTTAGGCAGCGCGGCGATTTGATCCTTGCTAGGCAAGTGCAGCGTAAGCTCCTCTAGCCCCTCGCACTCAAAAATCCGCTCCCAAAGAGGCGTATCGGCGCCCACGGTAGCGATCTTTAGATTTTTGTTAGCTTGCGCGCCGCTTAGCATATACCTAAAACGCTCGCCGCCCGGCACCATCGCCCAGTAATCGTCTCTGCCCTCTAGCATATCCCCAAAGTGATGAATCATTTAGTATTCCTTTATTTAATTTATCTAAAAGCGTTTAAATTTAGTCGTCTTTTTTTGCGGGCAAGCTTTAGTGTTTTTGCTCATTAAATTTAGCTTTGGCGCGATTATAGCTTAAATTTGCAACTATAAAAAGAGCCGCTTAAAAACGGCGCCAAAGCGATAAAACCCGCGCCTGCAAAGAAAATAAAGACATTTTAAACGCCGTTTTTGGTATAATCGCGAAAAATTAAAACAAAGATAAATAAATACTGAGTAAGCCTTTTTTACTGCATTATTTTATATGGTACTCTAAAAAAACAGATATCAAACCGACAAATTACCCAAATATTTGATATGCGCCTAAATTTGGCGCTAAAGGTGCGGTTTTTGCGTAAAGGATAGGATGTCGTAAGTTTTACGTCTAGACCTCGTAAATTAAGGCAGTGCGTGTTTATTTTGACGACGCGCCGAAATAAAACTTCATCAATTTTACGTCCGCCGGTTTGCGCTAAAACGGATTAAATTTAACTTCTAGCGTTTTAGCGAGATTAAAAGTAAATTTAAGCCGTCTGCGCCGTAAGGATAAAGGTAATAGCAAGTCCGCAAACCTACTCAAATATCAAAAACGGCGCTTCAAGTACGTTTCTGATTATCTTAAACGGCGAGAGTAAGGTATCTTGTAGGATTTGCGTCGAGTACTGCGGTTTTTGCAGGGTTCCTCGCACCTTGATGACGGTTGAGAGCGTGCGGTCTTTGCCAAGCACGATTTGATTTACGAGCGGGATTTTGTCTATGATGGAGCTAGCGTCCTTTAGCAGCTTTAGCTCCAGATCCACGTCTATCTCTTTGGTTGCGAGATTTATCGTGCCGTGGCCGCCGATATCGGCACTCGAGCTTTCTAGCTCGATGGCTAGAAACTTTAGCGTATCTGCCTTTTTCTCAAACAAAATTTTGCCGAATTTTACCGGATAGCCGTCAGCGCCGAAGTCGGGCGTCTTAAACACGAGCAAGGACGGCACGGAGTTTAAAAACGTAAGAAGCTGATTGTAAAACGTGTAGTCTTTTAGCGTGGCGCCGATTAGCCTTGCTTCGCCTTTAAAATCATCTGTGCTAGCGCCTAAAACGCGCATTTTAAAACTGCCGCCCTCAAAGCTGTTGATGTTAAAAATCGAGTTGATAAACTCGCCTCTGATGTCGTTTGCGGATATTTCGAATTTTTTATTTGACTTTATGAGAGAGAGGTTGCCGTGGGCGGGCTTAGCGTCAAATCTCACCGTCCCGCCCGTGCTTTGGCCGCTATATGCTAGCAGATTTAGAGTCGCGTTAAAATCGTTTAAAATAAGATTTGAGCCCTTAGCCTCAAACTCGATATCGCCGTCTTTTTCGCTCAAATTTTCTCCTCCGCTAAGCGCCAGATCAAGCTCGTTTATAAAAAGCTCCGTCTTGCCGCCGGCGATTTTGAAATTTAGCCCGCCGCTTTTGCTCTTGCCCGTCGCGCCTTTTGCGTTTACGCCAATCGCAAAACTATCGGCGTCGTAGGGCGAGCCGTCTTTTTTAAGTAGCGGGGTTTGAAATTTAACATCATTAGCCTCGATGCTAAGATTTTCAAAATCCTTGGTTTTTATATTTACGCCGCCTTCTGATATTCTTAGGCTTTTTAGCAGCGGCGAGTAGGGCAGGAGGCTCTTTGCGTCCGGTAAATTTATCTCGTTTTGCGCGCCGAATTTTAAACTCACAGTAGCGGGCGAAGCGATATCTAGCTTCGTATCCTTGCCGCTAAAATCAAGCCTAGCGGCAAACGGCATCTCGCTCAGCTTTAAAATTTCGCTCTTGCCGAAGGCTAAATTTAGCCACTTTAGCGTGCCGTTTACGTCGCCTGCGAGCTTGCCTAGATCAAGGTTTACCGCCGCGTCCGCGCTAAAAAAATCCATCCCCGTATTTTTCGCGCTTATTTTTAGCTTGTCGTTTAAAAGCTCGACGTCTGCGGTGCCGACGTTAAATTTAGCTCCCGCGATCAGAGTCTGGCCGCCTGAGACCTTAAATTTACCATTAGTCGTCACCTCTAGCGGGTCAAATTTGATATCAAGCGCGAGTTTGGCGTCCGTTTTGCCGCTTAGCTGCTCGACGGGAACCTCGATGCCGTAGGCTTTTAGTATGGAGTTTACGCTTTTATCAAAAAGGGCCGAGGTTTGCAGATTTAGCGTGAGTCCCGCGCCTTTTTTTTCAAAAATTTTATAGATTTCAAGAGTGCTTCCATTTAGATTTTTGCCTTGCCACTTCGGGTTTTTTAGCGTGAAAAACAGCGAGCCCTTTTTTAGCTCGACATTGACTGCTTCGGCGGTGGCAGCGGGCAGTTTTTCGTGAAATTTAACCTTTACGTTTTTGGAAAAACCATGCGCGCTAAGCTCGTTTAGATAGGGCTCTTGCTTGTTTAGGTCAAATTTGCCCCGAAGCGATTTTACGAAATAATTATCCGCCGTGACGTAGCCGTAGATCCAGCTTTTTATCTCTTTATCCAGTCTCGTTTTTGCGCCCAGCTCGTCCATAAAGCCCCTTAGACTAGTCGCGTTTATGTCGCCCAGCTCGTATTTTAGCTCGCCGTTTTTGAGATTTACG
>CAUQCZ010000174.1:0-3485 GCA_963516335.1 uncultured Campylobacter sp.
TGGCTTGAAAACGTACCGTTAAAATCGTAAATTTGACGCCTCAAATCGGCATTGCTAACGCCGCTTAAGGTGATGTTAAAGTCCTTAAACTCTAGTAAATAAACGTTTGCGGTTATGCCGTCCTCGGTATCTTTGAAATTTGAGCTAACCGCCAAAAACGGGCTATCTAGATAAAAAACGTCGTCTCTATAAAATAGCGTGGACTCGCTGTTTAAAAACTTAACGCGCTCAAGTAAAATTTCGTCAAACAGCCTATCGATCCAGACGATGTTTTTGGATAGATCTAGCAGCGCGTCCTCGGAGCTATCCTTGGCGCTTTGTTTAGGTATCTCTATATTTTTCGCGCGTAAAATTATTTTTTTATCGAGTTTTATATATAATTGCTCTATTTTAAAGTCGCCCGCGTCGATATTTTCTATCTCGACGCCGTGTTTTAGGACGGCTATAAAAATGACGAATATCAAAACCGCGGGGATCAAAATGCGCCAAATTTTCTTCATGATCAGCGAGATGATTTTCATATTTTTTCTGAGCTTTCTTGTTTATCTTAGCCGCCCGGTGAGCGTGAGCGAGGTCATTTTCGTGCCTCAGGGCAGTACGCTTGGGATTATATCATATCTAAGCGAAAAAAATACGGACGCAAATAAATTAGACGCCGTGATTTTGCGCGCTATGGGGCACGTGCAGGCAGGCTGGATAGACTTGGGTGCGACAAAGCTTAGCAAGCTTGATTTTTTATATAAACTCACGACCGCAAAAGCTGCTCTAACGCAAATAACGCTGATTCCCGGCGAAACGACGGCTGTATTTTTACAAGAGGTTGCAAAAAAGCTAAATTTAAGCGAGACGAAGCTAAATGAATTTTACGCCAAATTTGCTCCGCTAGAGGACGGCTTTTTAGTACCCGAAACCTATAAAGTACCGCTTGGCGTAAACGAAGAGCAGCTGGCGACGCATCTGGTAAATTTATCTAAAAAATCCCACGAAAAAACGGCGACCGAGCTGCTCGGCAACTACGACGAAAAGCGCTGGAGCGAGTATCTCGTGACGGCTTCGGTCGTGCAAAAGGAGGCTGCGAACGAGGATGAGATGCCTCTTGTGGCCTCCGTCATCCAAAACCGCCTAAAAAAGGGCATGAAGCTACAGATGGACGGCACGCTAAACTACGGACTCTACTCGCACGAGACGGTCACGGCCGAGCGCATACGAAGCGATAAGAGCAAATTTAACACCTATCTAAACGAAGGTCTGCCGCCAAGCCCCGTCTGCACCGTGGGCATAGCGGCGATAAGAGCGGCGATAAGGCCCGCGCAGAGCGAGTTTTTGTACTTCGTTCGTGATAAAAAGACTGGCAAGCATAAATTTAGCGCGACGTACGAGGAACACGTAGGCGCGATAAATTCCCAAAAATAGCCCGCCAAAAGGCGTTTTAATATAAATTTGGATAAGATTTTGCGAAATTTATTTAGGAGGAAAGATGAGCGACATCGTCTATACTAGAACCGACGAATCCCCACTGTTTGCTAGCTACTCGCTGTTTCCGATCCTGCAGGCGTTTTTGTGCGCGGGCGGTATAGAGATAGCCCAGGCCGACATAGGGCTAGCTGCGCGGATCATCGCCGCTTTTAACGACAAGCTGCCGCCCGATCTGCGAGTGAGCGACGACCTTGAGATGCTGCGAAATTTGACGCAAAAAAAGCGCGCGAATATCATCAAGCTACCAAATATCTCGGCAAGCTTGCCTCAGCTAAACGCCGCTATCACCGAGCTTCGCGCTAAGGGCTACGATCTGCCGCCGTACCCGTCAGATCCAAAAACGCCGGAGGAAAAAGACGCGGCCGCTAGATACGCCAAGGTGCTAGGAAGCGCGGTAAATCCAGTGCTGCGAGAGGGCAACTCAGACCGCAGATGCGTCAGTGCGGTAAAACGCTACGCCCGCGAAAATCCGTACAAAATCACCCCGTTTGAAAAAGATAGCAAAACCGAAGTCGCCTATATGAAGGGTGGAGATTTTTACTCCTCCGAGCGTTCGGTTAGCTTTGAAACGGATGAAAATTTACGCGTCGAGTTTATCTCAAAAAGCGGCGAAAAACGCGCGCTAAAAGAAAATTTAGCGGTAGAAAAGGGCGATATAATCGACGCTAGCTTTATGAGCGCAAGCAAGCTAGACGCCTTTATAAAAGAGCAAATCGCGGACGCGAAAGCAAAAAATTTGCTCTTTAGCGTCCATCTAAAAGCCTCGATGATGAAGGTGAGCGATCCCGTGATTTTCGGGCATTTCGTAAAGAATTTTTTCGCGGAGATTTTTGAGGAGTTTGCGGACGAGCTAAAAAGCGTAAACGTCAGCGAAAACAACGGGCTAAAAGACTTTTTTACTAGGATTATTAATTTACCGCAAGCTACGCAGGAAAAAATAAAAGCCAAATTTGATGAAATTTACGCCGTAAGGCCAAATTTGGCGATGGTAAACTCGGCCGCAGGCGTTACAAATTTACACGTGCCTAGCGACGTCATCATCGACGCCTCGATGCCGGCGATGATAAAAAACGGCGGCAAAATGTGGGACAAAGAGGGCATAGCCAGGGAAACTAAAGCCGTGATACCGGATAAAACCTACGCCGTCGTTTACGAAGCCGCGATCGCGGATATCAAGGCAAACGGCGCGCTAGATCCCGCTAAAATCGGCAGCGTCTCAAACGTAGGTCTAATGGCTAAAAAGGCCGAGGAGTACGGCAGCCACGATAAGACATTCGTGATGAGCGAAGCGGGCGAGGCGCGCGTGCTAAACGCCAAAGGCGAAATTTTATTTAAATTTGAGCTAGAAAAAGGCGATATATTTAGGATGACGCAGGTTAAAGATATCGCCGTGCGAAACTGGGTCGAGCTGGCGCTAAAACGCGCGAAAATCACGGGGCAAAAGGCGATATTTTGGCTGGATGAAAACAGGGCTCACGACCGAGAAATCCTAAAAAAAGTAAGAGCGCAGCTAGCTAGCGCCGATACTAGCGGGCTTGATATAGAGATATTGTCTCCCGCAGTAGCTTGCAAAAAATCTCTTGAGATCATGAGGCGCGGCGAGGACTGTATCAGCGTCACGGGCAACGTCCTGCGCGACTATCTGACCGATCTTTTTCCGATCTTGGAGCTTGAAACCAGCGCTAAGATGCTCTCTATCGTGCCTCTGCTAGAGGGCGGAAGTATCTTTGAGACGGGTGCCGGAGGTAGCGCGCCAAGACTCGCCGAACAGCTACTAGAGCAAAATCACCTAAGCTGGGATAGCCTGGGCGAATTTTTGGCTCTGGGAGCTAGTCTGGAGCAGTTAGCCGGCTTTAAACAAAGTCCCGAGGCGCAAATTTTAGCAGATACGCTAAACGCGGCCGTAGAGCTCTATCTAAAAGAAAACAAAGTCCCGCGGTTTGAAGTGGGGCAGATAGATACGCGCGCGAGTCATTTTTATATCGCGCTTTACTGGGCGAGCGAGCTTG
>CAUQCZ010000175.1:0-3463 GCA_963516335.1 uncultured Campylobacter sp.
CTTCGACCGCTTTTACTCCCTGCTCTTTTAGCAGTTTGTGCGTACCGCCCGTGCTTAATATCTCAAAACCTAGTCGCTCGAGTCCTTTTGCAAACTCTACGATGCCTTCTTTGTCGCTGACGCTGATTAGTGCTCTCATTTATATTCCTTTCTTTTGCCGGCTTGTCTTTTGAGTACTTTTTCGAGATTTTGCAAAATTTTCACTCCGCAGGCTATATGCCTAGCGCACGCTCAATTTTGCTTCAAAACTCGAACAATCATCTCAAAATACCGCACCGGAATTTGGCTGAATTTTACAAAAACCTGGCTAAAATTTACGAATTTAAAAGGCGAAGTATCGTGAGACGATTTTGGACGTTGCGCCAAAATTTTCGACCGAAGATAGAACGCGTAGTTCATCGAGCGAGAAAATTTTAAGCTCGTTCAAAAAGCACTCGCGAGACAAGCCTCTAAGCCGCACGTTGTTTTATGGTTTCATACGCCTCATTTATCTCTTGCAACTTACGAGTACTCTTTTCTATCATCTCCTCGCTCTCGCCGCGCCCCATAAGGATATCGGGATGATATTTTTTCACGAGTTCTCGGTAGCGCTTTTTCACCTCGTCAAACGGCGCGCCCTCTTTTAGCCCAAGCACATCGTAAGGGCTTTTAGCGCGTTTTACGTACGGATCGCTTCGGCCTCTCCTATCTTGCCGCCTTTGCCCGTAAAAATCGTCAAATCTCTTTAAAATCGACCAAAAATCGATCTCGTTAAGTCCAAATCCCAAAGCGATTTGCTCGATGACGTTATGCTCGCTTTTACTAAATTCGCCGTCTATATAGGCCAAATTTAGTAAAAAAGATAGCTTTGCAGCCGCGGCATCTTGGCTAAGGCGGAAGCGATCTTTGTACTGCCGCGCGATAAAATAAGCATTATGCACCGTCTCTTTTTCGCGGTTATAGATCTGCTTTAGCTCCGCCCTCATCGCTGCGTCGTTGCCGAGCCGTAGCGTGATATCGTCTAGCGTCTCGCTGATGAGGCGAGCCTCTAGCTCGTTTACCCTGCCGTCGCTTTTGGCGACTTTGGCGAGCAAGCTAACTAGAAATTTAGCCTCTTCAAACATCGCCCGTTTTCGCGAGCCGCCTAAATTTGCGGGATTTTGGCTAAAATTTGAGACCAGATAGTAAATCCCGTAAAAGATCAAAAACCAAAAAATAAAATTCAAAATATCACCATAAATGATAAATCGTATTTTTGAGCTTGCCGCCCACTAGCTCGTTTTTACGCCACGAGCTCTCGTCGTTCATCACGTTCCAGCGGCGCTCGTCGGGGCGATAAAACCAGTCTTTGTCGATCTGATAATAAATCTGCTTGCCGTTTGCCTCGATGATGTTTGCGATGTTGTTGTCGTGGTAGCTGTTCTCGTCGTAGTCGGTAAACGCGCGCTGCCCCATCTCGGAGTAAAGAAGCGTAAGCTCCTGAAGCATCTCGTTTAGCTCGTTGTCCATCTTTTGCACGTGCAGTCCGATCTCCTCGGCCTCGCGGAAAAGTATCGGATAGTCATGCGCCGGATAGTCGCTGTTTAGGCGCTCGGAGATGTTTTGGATCTTTGCCTCGTCGTTCATGTGATAGCGCAAAAGCTCGCAGCAAATCTTTAGCGAGAGCGAGCTAGCGCGGTCTACAGCGCCAAAAACCAGCGGATGGATGTAGTTATATAGCGATTTATACGGGTTTTCGTCGTTGTCTTTTTCGTGCATTTTCCACAGCTTTATCACGCGGTTTAGCTCGTCCATCGACACGCTAACGCGCTCGTTGCCGTTATCTATCGGGCTCATCGCGTGTTTTAGCGAAGTATCGACGGCCGTTAGATACGCTAGCGGACCCATCACGATCTCGTTTGCGCCAAGCGCCATCATCGTCGCGGCCGATGCGCAGTTAGCCGGGATAAGCGCGGTGATGTTTTTGCAGTAGTTTCGCAGAGTGCTGATGATACGAAGTGCAGCAATACCGCTTCCGCCGTCGCTTTTGATAAACAAAAACGCGTTTTCTATCTTTTTACCTTTTAAAATTTCATACATCGCGCTCGCGTCGTTGCCGCAGACGCTGCCCGCGTTTGAGTTGTAGTATGTGATGAGCGTGCCGCCCAGTTTGGCCTCAACCGCCTTTAGTACCTGCTGAGTCTCGCTAAATAGCACCGGCGGCTTAGCTACGCTTTTTTGATCCATTCCTCTGCCCTCCTTTTGCGGCTGTTCTTCTTCTTTGTTGTTTAAAAAGTCTTTCCAAGACATCTACTTTCCTTTCAAATTCGTGTTAAATTTTACTTTTACGGTCGCCTGCAAGCTCGGCAAGATAGCAGATCATCATCGCGAGCTGCTTAAATTTGATCAAATTTGACGCCAAAGCGCGCGGATAAATATCGCCCAGGCAAGCTAAATTTAGCAAGCGTCAAATTTACGCCGCTCAAATTTAGCCAGCCCAAACCCGCCTCGCCAAAATGGGGCGTCAAATTTTAGTCCTCTTGGCGGATGATTGCGGCAAATTTATTAAAATAAACCTCGCTCACGTCGCTTAGCTTTTCCTCGATATCGTTTAGCTTAAATTTATCTCCGCCCACTACGCCGATTTTTTCAAATTTGACGCCGTGTTTAGCGGCTAGAGATTCAAATTTAGCCTCGTCTTTTACGCCGACGATCGCGCGCGAAAAGCTCTCGTCAAAGATGAAATTCGGCTTTTTAACGTCAAATTTGCACTCCGCGCCAAGCCCGCTTAGGCACGCCATTTTTGCTAGAGTTATGGCTACGCCGCCCACGCCTACGCTGTTTGCAAACTCTAGCGCGCCAGATTTATTTGCCTCGATGACCAGGTCCCACAGCGCGCGCTCTTTTTTATAGTCTACTGCGCACAGCTCGCCGCCAACCGCGTCAAATAGCGCCTTAGCATAAAGCGACGCGGCAAATTCGCCCTTCGTCTCGCCGAGCACGTATATCGCCGTGCCCGCACGCGTAAAGACGCTCGGTAGGCTCGCGTTTGCGTCCTCGTTTACGCCGACGTTTACGATCGCCGGCGTCGGATAGACGCTCACGCCCTCGGTGTCGTTATATAGGCTCACGTTGCCGCTTACGACGGGCGTATTTAGCTCGCGGCAAGCCTCTTTGATACCCTCGCAGCCCTGCGCGAACTGCCACATGACCTCCGGATTTTGCGGATTGCCGTAGTTTAGGCAGTCGGTGATAGCTAGAGGCGTCGCTCCGCTCATCGCGACCTTTCGTCCAGCCGCCGCGACCGCTCTAGCCGCGCCGTTTTTGGGGCCAACGAAATTTGCCCGCGGGTCGCACTGCGCCGCCATCGCGATCGCCCTACCCGTTTCTTTCACGCGGATAACCGCAGCTCCGAGGAGCCCGGGCTGCTTGATCGTATTTGTTTGGATATTTGCGTCGTATTGATCGTAGATCAGCGACTTGTTTAACACCTCTGGCTCGCCAA
>CAUQCZ010000176.1:0-3457 GCA_963516335.1 uncultured Campylobacter sp.
CAACGTCTATATCTGCGCCGTTAGCGTCTATAAATTTTATCTCATCGTCGTTTAAGCCGCTAAAAATATACGTCTCGTTGCCGTCTTTTACCGCTAGCTCGGCTTTATTATACGAGACGATTTGCGCCTTTTGTTTTTCGTAGCAGCCGTCCTTTGCTCTTGCGCCGATGCAGCCGTTTTGATTATTTAGGCAAACGCTTTTTGGCAAAGCGTTTAAGGCGTCTTTTTTGAGCGATAGCATTTTGTAGTCGATATTACCATAGTTTGCTATTTTTATAATATTATCGCTGGAAAAGATCAAGATAGCAAAATTCGCAAATATCAACAAACAAAAAGATAATTTATAAAAGTCAAAGTCTTTTTTTGTTATTAAAATAAAAATGGCTACTATAGATAAGATCATAGACCATAAGATTAAAATAGAATTATTTCCAACGCGTACATATAAAATCAACAATAATACGGCAGGCATAAAAGACCAAAAAAATTCATTAAAAAACATAAAGACAAGCACGCTAAATCTATCCTTAAAGTCATTGACTATTTTTCTCAAAGATGTATCGGTTATAGCAAATCTAGCAATTACCAAAACGATAAAACCTATACAAAAATATATGGGAAGTAATTCAGAAGCTAAGATGTTTTTTATAAATTCGAAAGCTAAGATAGTTTTTATAAATTCTGGTTTATACTTACTAATCAAAAAATAACATGCTGCTATTAAATAAAATACAATTGATACTAACGGGATCTCCTTTGGACACATATGTTTATAATCCTGTTTTATATCTTGAGATGAATATATCCATATAATATGAAGTATAGGGAATAAATATAAAATAAACAATAGTCCTGCCCCACTAATAGCTATCGTGCCGAATAACGATAGTATATTTAGCGTATCTAATGCAGGAAAAGAGCCAATGTTTTTATTTACGATAAAATATAATACAAATGGTATAGCTCCTATAAGTATTGCTAACGCAAGATAATACTTCTTTATAAAATTTACCGTGCTTTTTTGAAAATCGTGAATGTTTCTTACATGATCTTTATAAAAATAACTTTGAAACATAGGTTCTTTTACGAAATTTCTCATATTTTTATTATCTTTTTTTAGTTCGTGTCTAGCGATTCTTAAGCATTCGTAAATTCTAATATCCAATGTTTTCAATTTAAAATTTATTTCTTTCAAATCAGTATTCAAATTAGGAATGTTACCCAATATGCATGATTTTTCATATAATAATAGGATAATCTTTTGTTTTAGCCCGTCGGGTAATGCAAATTTGCTTAAAGCGCTTTCTATCTCTATGCAAAATTTTCGTGTTTCATCTCTTTCTAAAAGTAGATTATCTATTTCAATCACACATACCCCTAGCCAAGTTTATTTTTGACATAAATTTTTATTTTAAATTTTTAAAACTTATCGGCAGCTCCAAATTTAATCCCTTCACGAGTCTTATGCATTCTTGCAGATCGTCGATGCTTTTGCCGCTTACTCGTACCTCTTCGCCGCGGATCGCCGCAGTTACTTTTAGCTTTGCGTCCTCGATCGCTTTGGTGATTTTTTTTGCGTTTTCGCTGTCTAGGGTGTCGTTTAGCTTTAGCGTCGCTTTGATATTTCCGCCGCTAGCACTCTCGCGTTTGCTTTCAGTCACGGCTACGGGCGGGATGTTTCGCTTGATGAGCTTTGAGATCACGATGTCTTTTAGCGCGTCGATTTTGTTGTCGCTAGAGCTAAGAAGCGTGATGATTTTTTCCTTTTCGTTTAGCTCCACCTCGGCCGCAAGCCCCTTAAAATCATATCTCGCCGCGATCTCTTTTTTCGCCGTCTCCAGCGCGTTTTTGACCTCCATCATATCGACCGCCGCGCTTATATCAAAACTATGCTCAGTTGCCATTTTTATCCTTTCAAAAAATCTTTTATATTTTCTACGATCATCGCTACGAGCCGCTGCCTAGCCTCAAAACTCGCCCAAGCCACGTGCGGAGTGAGTATCAAATTTTCCTTGTTTTTGATACGAAGCAGCGGATGATCCGCGCGCATAGGCTCGGTCTCTAGCACATCGGCGGCAAATCGCAAATTTCGCCCATCTACCGCGCGGGCTACGGCATTTTCGTCCACGATGCCGCCGCGTCCGAAGTTCATCAAAATCGCACCTTCTTTCATCAAATTTAACTCTCGTTCGCCGATCAAATTTCGCGTTTTTTCATTTAGCGAAGCATGGATGCTCACGATGTCGCAGCCGTTTAAAAGCTCGTCCAAATTTTGCCTTTTAAACTCCGCGTTTGCGTTTGCGCCGCTAGTGGAGTAGTAGCTTACGTTCGCGCCAAATGCCGCCGCGATGCGCGCCACGCCTCTGCCGATCTCGCCAAGGCCGATGACGCCAAAGCTCTTGCCCGCTATCTCGCCGATACTGCGGTCTAGATTCGTAAAAATTTCGCTCTTCGCCCACTCGCCGCTTTGCGCGTAGTTATCGTAAAATTTGATGCGATTGGTTAGCGCGAAAAGACAAGCAAACGTATGCTGCACGACGCTGGCCGTCGAGTAGCCAGCGACGTTTTTCACCGCGATGCCTTTTGTCGCGGCGTAGGCGAGATCGACGTTGTTCATACCCGTCGCGCTGATGCAGATTAGCTTTAAATTTGACGCATCCATCGTCTCTTTGTCGATCACGACTTTGTTCGTGATGACGACGTCTACGCCCTTTAGCTGCTCTATGCGCTCGTCCGCAGCGGTCGTCTCAAAGCTAACAAACTCGCCAAACTGCCCAAAAACGTCCAAATTTACGTCGCTTCCAAGTGTCGCGGCATCGAGGCAGACTATTTTCATTTTGCGTCCTTATTTGATAAAGTGTCCCACGAATTTGGAGTAGTTATCTAAAATTTCGCCGCCCCTGCGGTATCCTAGCGCGCATGCCTCGTAGGCGAAAAATACGCCCGCTTGGTAGCTGTTATTGGCGGCGTCTTTGTTAAATTCGTAAAATTCCTGATAGATCGCGCGGTTTGCTCCGTAGTCGCCGCCGTTTTGCGAGCTAATGCTACCGTCAGCCTCGATCACGCTCACGTTCGCGCCCTCTCGCCCAAAAACCGGCTTTTTCACGCATTTTTTGCCCGCAATCGGCTTGTCGCTAGCTTTCAATAGAAGCGGGTGATTCGGATATAAATCCCATAAAATTTTTAGTATCCCTTTACTTTGAAAAAGCAGCGTGTATGCGGGATTTAGGATGATGGCTTTTTGATTTTGGACGATGTTTTTTAGGATGATGGCTAGCTCGCCTTCCTGCACGGCGATGTCCTCCCACGGCACGAGCTTAAACCAGTACTCGTAGTTTTCGCCGTCAAAAAACACGCCCTCCTCGTCGTTAAATACAACCTCGTGGACGTAGGCAAACGCCGTGTGAAAGCCCGCCTCCTCGGCGATATACTGCAGTAGCTTCACGGTCTGCTCGTC
>CAUQCZ010000177.1:0-3435 GCA_963516335.1 uncultured Campylobacter sp.
ATCCAAATTTTATTAGTATGGTTTATGGCGACGGCCATAACTATGGCGCTAACTACCACGTAAGGAATAATGTAAACAAATAGTATTATCATACCCACGGCATATCCTTTTTGGTTGTTGACAAGACGGAAGCGGCGCATTTTATCGCTTGCGTCAAATTTTACGGGCTAATAGTCGTAATCGTGCGCCAAATTTGACCGCCTCGCCATCTTGTTGCGCCAATAAAATAATAGTGTCGTAAGGCTTAAGGTGGAGTTAAATTTGAACTTCGGTAAGCACCGACCGTCAAATTTGACGCTCGTTTTGTAAAATTTTGCGCTGTAAATTTAACCGAAGCAAGTTTTCGCATGCTCAATTTGCTTCAAATTTGAGCCTAGATCTTCTTTTCGTTAAACATGTATGAGATCACGAAAACGAGCAAACAAACGGGCGCGAACGCAAATGCGAACGCCACGCTCCAGCCGGCGGCACGCTCGCCCCAAAAATACCCCGCCGCGAGGCACGCCAAAAACCCGCCGCAAAAAGCGCCGAGCGATAAATTTTCTACCGAAAAAAGTAGCAAACTAAGATTTGGATTTTTTACAAACAGCTTGCTTAGCTTAAAATTTTTATACCTTTTGAACAAATACCAAAGTAGCGCGTAAGCCAAAATCGCAAATATTGCCACAAAAACGGCAATTCTCAGCGTGCCCTCAAAAGGCAAAACCGCCAAAATCAAAGCTACCGCCCGCTAATCAAGCAAGAAAGCCATCGGCACCGCCAGCAAATACCTCGCCATCCTGCGAAATTTATACCTTTGTTCTGGTTTTATCCTTTTTCGGCTAATTTCGTTAAGATAAAATTTCAATTAAATTCATCCACCGTGAATCCACATATCCAGCTCCTGTTCCGCCGGAGCTTTGATATCAAAATCTATATTTCCGCAATTATCGTATGAGAATTTACGTCGCAGATTTTTCATATGGGTATAAGCCAAGACTTCGTTAAGGCTTTCTAAGTTCTCATATCCGTTTTTTATTCGTATTAAATTTTCTTTGCTTTTGATTTTTGTTAAATCTTCTTTATTGTTAAGCTCAATATACTAACTTATATAATCAGGTCTGGCATAATTCACAAAAAATTTATTCTCTTTTATTAAAAATGATTTTTCTAAAAACATTTTTCCGTTATGAAATGGATTTTTCTCTTCGGACAAGATGATAGGCTTTTTAAAGCCCAAAATTTCATCCTTATATACAAAATATTTTGATAGATCGGAGATATCTATTTGCGTCTTGTCTTTTATCTCATAATCAAAACTCTTTCTGTCGGTATTTTCAACCAAAAAATCAAACCAGTTTTCTTCATTAAAATCGCCGATTAGATAGAGCTTGGAGATGTGCGCCGTATAAAAACTATGGCCGAAATTTTTTATATCGTGCTCATCGATAATGGTATTTCGCAGAACCTCATAGTCGTGATATCTTTTAAAATAATTTATAGCGGCATTTTGAAGTAGCTCTTCGTTACTCAGAATTCTATTCTCTTTTAGACAATATCCCTTTTGATATTTGTAATAGCTAAAAATAGTAACTACGCAGGAGCCTTGCGAAGCGGAGTAATCCGGCACGATGCGGATAAACAGGGCGCAGAAAAGTAGCACTGCGGCTAGGATTTTAAATTTAAGTTTGCAAAATTTCATTACTATCCTTTAGTCGCCAAAGCGAGCAAAAACCTCGCCGCTGCGCGAAATTACGCCCGCTACTTCACGCCTTTTAAATTTGAGCCGAATTTACGCAGACCGAGTAAATCCGCCAAAAT
This sequence comes from uncultured Campylobacter sp., assembly GCA_963516335.1. Taxonomy (GTDB): domain Bacteria; phylum Campylobacterota; class Campylobacteria; order Campylobacterales; family Campylobacteraceae; genus Campylobacter_A. Next base: position 1,801 of record CAUQCZ010000177.1, read on the forward strand.
GCCGAATTTTACTCAAATTTAGAGCAAATTTTACTTCTTTATCTTCGAGTATATCCCGCCCAAAATGTCGTTTTGATAGATAAAAAGCGTGCGTTTTAGCCACGCGGCGTCCTTTTTAGCGGCGATTCTCTTGATAGCAGATAGGTCGCCGTCAGGCCTGTTTATGCCTCGCTGCGTCGTGAAAAACGCCTCGTAGCCTGCCTGCCTAGCTAGACGCATCAAATTTTCGTCGTATTTGCCGCGCGGCCAGCACAAAATTTTATCCTCGATGCCCAAATTTTCGCGCATAAACTCGCGGCACCGAGCGAAATTTTCCTCAGGCGGGAGCGCGCCGAAATACTCGTCAAAATGCGTATGCGTATGCGAGTGAAAGTCAAAAACGTCCCGCATCGCAGCTATCTCGTCAAGACTCAAAAACACGTCCTGTGGGCGCTGGGGCGCTGCTTTTTTGTATTCGGAGTGAGTTAGCTCGATAAACTCGCCCCGCCGCATGCTCGCGCGCTCGATCCACTGCGTCACTAAAAATATCGTCGCTCGCAGCCCAAACTCGCGCAAGATCGGATAGGCGTAGATGTAGTTGTCCTTCCAACCGTCGTCAAAGGTGATGAGGACGCTTTTTTTAGGTACGGCCAGCTCGCCCTTTTTGTAGGCGATAAATTCGCTCATCGTAAGCGTTTTGTAGCCAGCCTCCGCTAAAAACCGCATCTGCGAAGCAAAATCCTCCGCGCTAGAAGCAATAAATCCGCCTTTTTTTAAAACGTGATGATACATCAAAACGCTAACGCTCAACGCTGCCTCCTTTAGCTCCCGTTCGCGCGGCTAATAAGACGAAAAGTCCGAGCATATAAAACATATAAAGTATACGTAAATTTATCGCCTCAAACAGCCCGCGCACGCCGAAATAACACGCTAGCGAGATAAAAATCGCCGCAAAAAGCAGCTCGCGCGAGCGCAAAAAATGCCTAAACGCATACGCCAAAAGCGAGATAAAACCGCCCAGTAGCAGCGCCGTACCGACCACGCCGTAGTAGTAGTAATGCCCGATAAAAAACGGCTCGTCGTTAAACCAGTACCGCTCGCCGCTCGGCCGCGTCTGCATCATAGAGATCTGTGCACCCTTGTCCGCCTCGTCTCGTAAAAATGCATCATACTGCTCCTTGCCGTATCCAAGCCCGGTTAGCGCACGCGGACTAGCAAAAAGCAGCGGCAAGCGCTCCTTTAAAATCAAATCGCGCCCCGAGCTAAAGCCCGCACCCGCGATACGCTCTTTCATGCTCTCGTTTTTTAGATTTATCTCGCTCACTAGCCCGATCTGGAAAAATTTATACATCGCCGTGGGCGAACTCAAAACCGCCGCCGACGCGCCCGCGATGCAAACGGCGAAAATAACGGCAAAGAGTTTAAATTTACGTTTCGCTTCGCCACCTAAGATATACAAACAAAAACCAAACATAATAAAACAAGCCAGCATCGCCCCCCAGCTACCCCTAACGCCGCTCAAAATATCAAGTCCCACGGCCGCCAGACAAAGCGCGCCGCACGCAACTCGCGCCCAAAGCCGCCTAAAGATAAAAACTCCCGCCAGTGCAAAAGGCAAAAATCTATCCACGTAGTCCGCATACGCTCGGCGCACAA
>CAUQCZ010000178.1:0-3433 GCA_963516335.1 uncultured Campylobacter sp.
GCGCTAGCGTCACGATCTGCGCGCCCGCCTCGTGTACCGCAGCCTCCAAAAGAGGTAATGAAAATTTACCCGATCCCAGGATAAAGCGCGAGCTAAACTTATGCCCGCCAAGCTCTAAAATATCGTTTTTTTCGTCAAATTTCATCTCAGCCTCCGCCTACAAAATGCACTATCTCGGCCGAGTCGCCGTCTCTTAGCACCGCGTCAAATTTATCCTTGGGCAAGATTTCGCCGTTTAGCTCGACTGCGATGCGCTCAGGCTTTAGCCCCTTTGCGGCGAGTAGCTGCGCTACGGTTTTGCCGATAAATTCGCCCCCATCTTTGCCGTTTATTTTTAGCATTTTCTTTCCGTATTATTAAATTTAGCGCGCCCGTTCGGGTCAAATTTCGCGCTGCGTAAGCTCGCGATTATACCTCTTTTTGCTAAATTTAAGCCAAATTTTTCATCGCGAGTATGCAGGCGGCAAGCCCATAAAACGCGACGCAAAGGCTAACGGCTAGCCCAAAAACGCTAACTGCGGGCGTCTGGCTAAAACTAAGCGCAAAAAACGAGATAAAGCTCGTGATAAACGCGGCAAATATCCCAAATACGCGCTCTCTCCGGGACAGATCCTCGTTTAACGCAAAGATGAGATAATCGATCCCGACCGCGCTTGCCAAGATAAGCCCGAAAATCGCAAAAATATTTACGTGAACGCCAAGCGCCGTAAAACCGCAAAGCACGGCTAGCACGCCAAGCGCGATGACGCTCATAACCAAAAGCGAGCGCGCCGCGCCGAAAAACGCCCACAAAAGCGCAAACGCAAGCAAAAACGCGCCACCCTTTAGCACCGCAGCCCAGGCCTTCGCCTCGGTCAAATTTTGATTTAGCGCACCGACGAAATCGACGCTAAATGCGCCGTTTGCCTTTAAAATTTCATCCGTTTTTACGCCGCTTTCAAGCCCCTCGGCGTATATCGCGCTGCTGTTTTTGCTCGGTAAAAATCGCGTCAAATTTTTTGCCGCATCAAATTCTAAAATCTCGCTAGCGCCGATAATTTTGGCGTTTGAGATCTTTTCAAGCTCGGATTTTACTAGCTCGCTAGGCAAGCCAAACTGAGCGTAAATTTTAAAGACTTCCTCGTCCCGCGCGGCCTCTTTAAAGATATTTTTTACATTTTCCTGCTCGGCCAGACTTAGGATAAATTTAGAAATAGAAGCGTAATCTCTCACTAGATTTGCCTGCTTTAGCTCGCGCATCAGCCGCTTTTCGTCTCCGACCAGATCGTCTCCGCCCTTTAGCACAATGACGGAGTTTTGCGGCGCGGCGCCCGTTATCTCGCTGATCTTTTTAGACTGCTCCAGCAGCTGCGCGGGCGAGTTTGCGTAGTCTTTTATCTGCTCGGGCGCGCTTAAGCTTTTAAAATTTAGCGCCAAAATTCCCGCACAAAGCGCAAACGCGGCGAGTAAAATTTTTAAATTTACCGCTCCCGCCGCACGCTCGCAAAGTCCCGCAAATTTATCAAAAAACCTTGAAAATACGGCGCTTTGCGAAAACGTCGCGCCCTCAAATATAAAAGGCAAGCAAAAATAGGTAAATAAAAACGCCCCAAGCAGCGTAAATAGCGAAAATATCGCGGTTTGGCGCAGCAGCTCAAGCGACGAAAAGGCAAAAACGCCGTATCCGCTCATCGTGATACAAAGCCCGAGCAAGAAAATTTTAAGCATCAAACGCACGCTTGCGGCTACCACGGGCGCGTTTTGATTTTTACCCAGCCAGTGCAGCGCAAAGTCAAACATCAGCCCGACCAGGCTCGTGCCGATAACCACGACCATGACGCTAAGGCTCTCGTAGATCAAAAGCGAAGCCGCAAGCCCGCACGCAAAGCCGAAAATCGCGACGAAAACGACGCAAAAAATGCGCAAATTTTTAAACGCGAGCAGCAAAAAAATCGCGCAAAGACTAAGCGAAACCGCGCTCATAACGGCACTTTCTTTGTCGCCGCCCTTTTTCCCGTAGGCTCCGTATAGCGCGCCGCAGCTAGCGTAAGCCTGCACCGCGCCTTGCGCCGCCATCTCGCGTACGTCTTCATAAAATTTGATCAAATTTCGCGGCTCGTAGCCGGGCTTAAGGCGCGCTTTTACGAGGTAAAATTTCCCGTCCTCGTGTGCGGCTTCTAGCATCAAATTTGACAAATTTAGGTTGATCTTTGAGCTCTCTAGACTCATATGCGAGCTTAGGGCAAAAAAGTCATCCTTCGCGTTAAGCGGCTTAAAAGCGAATTGATTAAATAAATTTTGCGCGCTTTGTTTAAAAAACTCGTTTTTATCTTTTACTAAAAGCTCATAGGTTTGCTCGTTTAAAAGAGCGATTTTTAGGGCGTTTAGCTGAGTTAGATACGAGGTTAAATTTACGTCCTGCTTTGCGCGGTACTCCTCAAAAACTCCGCTTTGCGCGGCTAAAATTTCGCTTTTTTCTAAAAACTCGGGCGAATTTGAAGCCAGCAAAAACTCGCTAGAAGCGCTATCGAGCATCGATTTTAGCGCGGTTTGCTCGGTAGAGTTTTCAAAATTTATGAGAGAAAAAATATCCGCGTTTATCTTTTTTGCGCTCAAAATACAAACAGCGAGCGCGGCTAAAAACGCCGCTAAAAAGATAAAAAAACGCGCGGATTTTTTCATTTTACGTTGTAAAAATCATTTACCGTTTTATCGCCGCTAACCTCGTTTAGTACGATCTTTTTGACGAATTTATCGCCTCCTACTAAGATGCGCGTAAAGATTTGCTTTAGCAACAAATTTTTTGGCGTTAGCTCGATCTTCCAGTTGCTTTTATCGCCTGAGATTTTAAAGATAAATTCCTTCTCAAGCTCGTCTTTATCGAGCTTTATGATAGATAAAAAGAGCTTTTTATCAAAATTTTGATCGATTTTTATGAGCTTGTTGCCGCTTTTTTGAAAGATCCCGCGCTCGTTTATGACGATGCTAACCGCGATCGGGCTTAGCGTGTCGTAGAGCAGCTCGCTTTGACTGAGTTCAAATTTACCGTAGCTTTTAAACTCCACGTTAAAACCGCTCAAAAACTTCGTCTGCGCGAAATCGCCGCTGATATTTTGCGTTTTGATTTGAGATTTTATCTCGTTAAAATCAAGCCCCATTAGGCTCGCAGCCAAACTAAAAATTATCGCTATTTTTTTCATTTATATACCTTTTTACTACATTTTGTAGCTCTTGCGGGATCTCAAAGCACGTCTGCATCGCGCGCATATCCACAGCCGCCTGCGAGCTCACGCCCGTGCACAGCGTCTCGCCGCTTTTAGCGCTTTTTACGACGTAGCCGATCTTTAAAAAGCACTCGCACTCCTTTAGCGTCGCTTCCACCTCGATCTCGTCGCCGAAAAACACGGGCTTAATATATTTTGCTTCGATTTTTACAATCGGATAGGCGTAGCCG
>CAUQCZ010000179.1:0-3429 GCA_963516335.1 uncultured Campylobacter sp.
GCCTAGTCCTTCGCGGATCAGGTCTTGCTTAGGCGTGTTGCTGACGTGATCCTCGCCGCGGATGACGAAGGTAACGCCCTCTAGCATATCATCGACCGCGCAGGCGAAGTTATAAGTCGGCGTAAAATCAGCCCGCATAATCACAAAGCTATCGACGTTTTCAGGCTCAAAGCTGATCTCGCCCTTTATCGCGTCTTTAAACTTCATCGTGTCTAACGGCTTTTTCATGCGCACGACGAAAGGTTTTTGGTTGCTTAGCACTTCGTTGTCGCTTAGATGCTCGCACGTCCCGTCGTAGCGGTAGGCTTCGCCTCTAGCCTTGGCGGCTTCTTTTTTAGCCTCCAGCTCGCTTTCGGTGCAAAAGCACGAAAACGCCTTTTTATCTATCAAAAGCTTTGCCGCAAATTCGCGGTGAAATTTCAAATTTTTACTTTGATAATAAAGCGTGTCCCATTTGATGCCGAAAAGCTCTAAAATTTCTAAAATTTCCTTGTCTTTTCCGGGGATATTGCGCTCCTTGTCGGTATCCTCGATACGGATGATAAAGCCGCTTTTATCCTGGAGCGAACAGACGTAGTTTAGGATCGCAACCCTTAAATTTCCCAGATGCATATCGCCTGTAGGCGACGGCGCAAAACGATACATTTTTGTTTCCTTATTGATTTTTGGGGCGATTATAGCATTTTTGGCATTTAACCTCGCTTTTTTATCTTTTGTGAAGCTAAAATAAATATAATTGATATCTAATTTTAAAATTTAAAGGAAAGAGATGAGTTTCATCAAGGAATTTAAAGAATTCGCAATGCGCGGCAACGTCATCGACATGGCTGTGGGCGTCGTGATCGGAGGGGCTTTCGGTAAAATCGTTAGCTCGCTAGTGGGCGACGTGATCATGCCGATAGTCGGCGTACTAACTGGCGGCGTGAATTTTACGGATTTAAAATTTACGCTAAAAGACGCAGTCGGCGATACGGCTGCCGTAACCGTAAACTACGGCTCGTTTATACAAACGATGGTCGATTTTACGATTATCGCGTTTTGTATTTTTTGCGTCGTTAAGGCTATAAATTCGCTCAAGAAACCAAAAGCGGAGGAGCCAAAAGCCGAGGAGCCTGCGCCGGTGCCTGAGGACATAGCGCTTCTAACCGAGATCAGAGATCTCTTAAAAAATAAATAAGAGCGCAAATGCTAGAGCAAATCCCGTTTTTTCAGGAGCTAAATGAGGCCGAGCTAAAAAGGCTGGAAAATATCAGCATCCTAAAAAAGTATAAAAAGGGCGAGTTTTTATTTATGGAGGGCGAGGAGTCAAAGTGGCTCCACCTCCTCATAAAAGGCTCTCTAAAGCTCTATAAAATCGGCCCTAAGGGCAAAGAGATTTTTATGCATCAGTTTAACGGGATTAGCTTCGTAGCCGAGCTTGCCAACTTTGAAAATATCAAATTCCCGGCGACGGCGATATTTTTAACGGGCGGCGAGGTCCTAAAAATCGACTACGATAAATTTTACGCCGAGTTTTTATCAAACCCGCGCGTATCGCTTCAAATAATCAAATCGCTCTCGCAAAAGCTAAAAATCGCAAGCGAGCTGATACACCAAGAGCTCGTGCTAAACTCCGAGGCTAAGGTTGCAAGCTTTCTCGTTAATCACTCAGACCTTTTTAACGAACTAAAACACATCAAAATCGCCTCCATCCTAAACATCACTCCAGAGACGTTTTCAAGGATTTTGGCGAAATTTAAAACCCAGAATTTGATCGAACTAGATGCAAACAATAAAATCGTAAATATCGCTACAAGCGAACTTTCGGAGATGTTTGAAGGCTAGAGTCGGTATTTGCAAATTTAATGCTTTCTTTTAGCGCAAACCGATTTTTGTGCGTTTTTAAACCTAAAATTCGGTTATAAAAATAAACTCGTCAAATTTCCGGGTCTCTTGAATATTATAGTTTTATCCGCGCCATCGTAATATCGCGTCAAATTTATAATTTTATTCATCGCAAGCCCGGCTCAAATTTAACCGATTACAAAAGCAAGGATGCATAAAATCTATAAATTTAAAATTTAAGTCGCCGTATCTGCATACGCGAAAATGCCGCGAAAGCGGGATTTTTCCTTTAAATTTGAAGATCGAATTTTAATTTTTCTTCTTTTTTTCTGCAGCCGTAGCCTCGGTATCTGCTAGCGAAGTGATTTCGTATTTTTGATCGATGTAGCCCATTTCTAGTAGCTTATTAAAGATTTTAGCCGTGAGAGGTCCGGCAGCCAGACCGCCGTGTCCGCCGTGCTCGATGATAACGGTAACGGCATATCTAGGCTCCTCGTACGGCCCATAGGTCGTGACCCATGCGTGCGAGCGGCGCAGATACTCCATGTCCTCTTCTTTCATACGCTTTTTTTCAGCCTGCGAGATGCCCACGACCTGCGCGGTACCCGTTTTTGCCGCTAGCGTGAGCTTTGCCTCTTTAAAATATTTATGCGCGGTGCCTTTTTTATGATTTACGACCTCGTACATCGCCTTTTGGATGTACGGAAGTTGCTTTTTCTCAAACGGCGTGAGGATATCGTCTTCTGGCTCAAATTTAACCTCCTCGCCGTTTACGCTGCGTAAAAAATGCGGGACGATATTTTTTCCCGTCGCTAGGATGCCCGTATAGCGCACCACCTGCATCGGCGTCACGAGGAAGTTGCCCTGTCCGATCGAGGTGATTAGCGTCTCGCCCTGATACCACGGCTGAGCATATTTTTGCATCTTCCACTCGCGTCCGGGCACGATACCGACAAATTCGTTAGGCAGATCCACTCCGCTTTTTTGCCCAAAACCCAACCGCTCTAAAACCGGGGTTATAGCGTCGATGCCGACCTTTAGGCTGCCTTTATAAAAATAATCGTCGCAGCTCTCGCGGATGGCCGAGTTCATATCCATAAAACCGTGTCCGTAGACGTTCCAGCAGCGGAAATTTCGCCCTCCAAGCTCAAATGAGCCCGAGCAAAAATACCCATCGGAGCGGCTCATCTTACCGGTGTCTAAAAACGCCATCGCCACGCCCATTTTTATAACCGAGCCAGGCGGATAAAGGCCGTTTACGAGCTTATTCGTAAACGGATGATCGATACTTTTAACAAGCTCGTCCCATTTAGCCTGCGAAAGACCCGTAACAAACGGGTTTAGATCATACTCGGGGAAGCTGCCCGCAGCCAGTATCGAGCCGTCTCTCACATCCATAACGATGATGACGCCCGCGTTATCGCCGAAAATTTCTTCGATGTATTTTTGCATCTCAAGATCGATCGTTAGCGAGATGTCCGAGCTTTGCGGGTAGCTCACGGATATCTCCTCGACCTCCTGATTTAGCGCGTTTACTTTTACTTTTCGCACGCCCTCTTGCCCCTGCAAGACGGAGTTATAAAAACGCTCCGTGCCGCTTCTACC
>CAUQCZ010000180.1:0-3401 GCA_963516335.1 uncultured Campylobacter sp.
GAGTTAGCCTCACCGCACTGCGCTCGCCAAAGCGCCTCTATCATCGCGCCGCCCATATTTCCGCCGCCGATAAAGCCGATTTTTACGCTTTTCATTTTGCCGCCTTTTTTAGAGTGCCGATTTTGACCGCCTTGCTCGCGATCGCCTCGCGTACCGCTGCGCTATCCGCCCAGATCGCGCCCGTGACCTGCCCCGGCGCCAAGGTATAAACGCCGCCCGTCTGCGCCTCGTCGCTCGCCTTAAACTCGTTGCCCACGACCAGCTCATAGACGTCCTTCGTGTCGTTTTCAAATTTGATCGCCGCTTTTAGCGTCGGCGCTTCGCCCTGTTTCGCCGCGCCCGCGTACTGATCGAGCATGTTTTTGCTAAGCTTGCCGTAGACGTCGCCGTCTTGGCCTAGATATATCCGCACGGCGCGCTTATCCGAGTTTTTGCCGCCCTTTTCGCCCTTGCTTACGCTAACGCTCATCTCATAGGCGGTTTCTCCCGTCGGGAAATCCTTAAATTTAGCGTCCGGGACGAAAACCCGCACGTTGTCCGTTACCGTTTTCGTTTCGTGCGTCTGCGGCGTTATATTCGTTAGCACGATCGTGGATTTCACGTCCACGCCTTTATCAGAAATAAGCGCAGAGATCGGCACCCGCGTAAGCAGCGTCGTCTCGTAGCAACCGCCAAAAATAAACGCCGCAGTAAGAGCGAAGATAAATTTTAGTTTTTTCATCGATTTCCTTTAAAGATTTTTGCCTATTTTAGCAAAATTTCGCCTTTGTACGACTTTGCGACGGGTCAAATTTCATCGCCGAAAAAGTCGCCGTCTATATCGCAAATCTCGATATTTTGCCGCACCGAAAAAATACTAACTCGGCTTTAAATTTAACCCCAATATAAACGTAAAACGATAAGGCGAGGTATTTTTGTCATAGGCGAGGCGGATAAGCAAGGGCAAAGGAGCGTATATGCAATACGTGACTGTAGCCCGCAGTGAAATCCAACGAGGCATATGACAAAAAGACAAGCCGCTAACGCGTTTGATAATTGCCGCGGACGATATATTTGTAAGTCGTAAGCTCCCTCACCCCCATCGGCCCTCTGGCATGCAGCTTCTGCGTGCTGATGCCGATCTCGCCGCCGAACCCAAACTCGCTACCGTCGCTAAAACGCGTCGAGGCGTTGGCGTAGACGACCGCGCTGCCGACTTCGTTTAAAAACCGCTCGACGTTTGCGTAGTTTTCGCTTAAAATCGCGTCCGAATGCCCGCTGGAATGCGCGTTTATAAAGCTGATCGCCTCGCTTACGTCCCGCACGGTGCGTACGGCCAATACGAGATCCAAAAACTCGGCGCCAAAGTCGCTCTCGTCGGCAGTCTTGACGTTTGCCGCATCTCGCATATCCGCGCACGAGCCGAAAAGCTCCGAGCTCACGCGAAACTCGACTTCGGGCATTTCGCGTACAAGCTCAGGCAAAATTTCGCCCGCTATGCGCTCGTGCAAAAGCACGCACTCAACGGCGTTACAGACGCTTGGACGCTGGGTTTTGGCGTTTTTGATTATCTTTGCAGCCTCGCTCAAATTTGCGCTCTCATCGACAAAGATGTGGCACACTCCAGCGCCCGTCATGATGATCGGCACGGTCGCGTTTTGCGCGATAAAATCTTTTAAGCTCTTGCCGCCGCGCGGTATCAAAACGTCGATATACTCGCTCATTTTCGCCATTTTCGCCACTACTTCGCGCTCAGGGCTCTCCACGAGCTGCACGGCGCCTTTTGGAAGGCCAAATTTAGCCCCCGCTTCGTTAAATAAATTTACTAAAAAGATGTTCGAATTTAGCGCGCTGGCGCTTCCTCGCAGGATCGCCGCATTGCCGCTTTTTAACGCCAGAGCCGCCGCGTCGATGCTGACGTTTGGGCGGCTCTCGTAGATGATGCCAAGCACTCCCAGCGGCACGCGCACGCGGCTGATTTGCATGCCGTTTGGATGGCTCCAGCCGCCTAGATTTTCGCCTACGACCTCGGCAAAGCCCGCCACCTCGCGCACGCCATGCGCCATAGCCTCGATGCGGGCGTCGGTTAGCCTTAGGCGGTCCAGCAGCGCCGCGCTCAAGCCCGATTTCTCGCCGTTTGCAAGGTCTTTGGCGTTTGCCGCTTTTATCGCGTCCTTTTGCGCGAGCAGCTCGTCCGCCACGGCGTTTAAAATTTCAAATTTAGCCCTGCTATCAAGTCTTAAAAGCTCGCCGCAAGCGGCCTTTGCGCGCTTACAGATATCTAAAATTTCGTTCATTTTCGCTCCTTAATCTATAAAAACCGTACGCAAGCGTCCCGCCCTAGTAAACGCAAAAGTAGCCCGCCAAGCTCGGCACAGCATTTTTTAGCGACACGCCTACCAAATTCGCCTTTAAATTTGACTTGATTATAGCCAAATTCGCCCGAATTTTATGCGAGCGTAAAAATACGCTATAATTGCCAAAATTACGAAAAGGAAGCAAAATGGGCGGGATAAAAGAATTTTTAAAACACGAAGCTAGCGGCGGGATTTTGCTGATGATCGCTACGATCGCGGCGCTACTGTGTCAAAACACGTTTTTGAGCGATTTTTACAACGAATTTTTAAAGACCAAATTTACCGTGAGCTTCGGCGAATACGGACTAAGCAAGCCCCTGATCTTGTGGGTGAACGACGGGTTGATGGCGGTATTTTTCTTCCTCATCGGACTTGAGCTAAAGCGCGAGGTCTTGGAGGGCGAGCTAAAAAATCCGTCGCAAATCGCGCTACCTGCCATCGGTGCGGCAGGCGGCCTGATAGTGCCCGCGGTTATCTTCTATCTTTTTACGAAGCACGACTCCTTTGCGCTTGGCGGCTGGGCGATACCGACGGCGACGGATATCTCATTTGCTCTTGGTATCTTGAGTCTGCTTGGGCCGCGCGTACCGACTAGTTTAAAAATTTTCCTCATGACGCTGGCGATCGTCGACGACCTTTGCGCGATCGTGATTATCGCGCTATTTTACACGAGCGAGCTTAGCGCCCAAATGCTTGCGGTCGCGAGCGTTTGTCTAGCCGCGCTTTTTGCGCTAAACAGACTCGGCGTAAAGGGCAAGGCGGCCTATCTAATCGTAGGCGCGGTGATGTGGGTAGCGGTGCTAAAATCAGGCGTTCACGCCACACTTGCGGGCGTCGTGGCGGCATTTTTTATACCGCTTAGTTTTAAAGACGAGCCAGACAAATCTATGCTAAAAAGCATCGAGCACGACCTACACGGCTGGGTGGCGTTTGGCGTGCTGCCGATATTTGCCTTCGTAAACGCAGGCATCTCGCTGCGAGGCGTCGGACTGGACGAGATTTTGTCTCCGGTCGCGCTAGGCACGGCGCTGGGGCTTTTCGTCGGCAAGCAAGTCGGGGTATTTT
>CAUQCZ010000181.1:0-3389 GCA_963516335.1 uncultured Campylobacter sp.
GGCTAGGCGACGAGAGATCGTTTATGGTGAATTTTCACTATAATTTTTAATTAAAACATAAAAAACGATAGGTTATCCTATCGTTTTTATCGGTTTTAAAACCGCTTCATCCATCGCGCTCCAAAAGTTAAAAACTTAGCGTCAACAACTTGGCTTTGACTGCGGGATGGATAAAATTTCAAATTTAACATCCTTTTATAAGCTTTAAAAATTGCCTCAAACACATCTCTTTAAATTGACCGCCGAGCTTTTGGCGGCAAATTCTATCTGTATACGATAATTAATATTAAATTTATTCCATATTAGTTATTATTCGCGAAGAAAGATTGATAACTTGAATCAGTATTAAGCATTCTAAAGGATTTTATATGATTGTTTCAAAAAATAAAGCTTTTGCGCCTATCGTTTCGCTAGTATGCGCAATAAATTTACAAGCCGCAGATAATATAAATTTAGAAGAGGTCGTAGTCACGGCTAGCGGTTTTTCGCAAAGTATTAAAAACGCACCCGCCAGCATATCAATCGTAAAAAATGACGACCTGGCAAAAGATAGCTTTACCTCGCTTCACTCTATCGCCTCAAAAGCTCCGGGAGTTAGCGTTATAGGCGGCGAGGACGGACCTGCCAGCGGTATCTCGATCCGAGGCATGGAAGGTTCGCAAACGCTAGTTCTCATAGACGGCAAGAGAGTAAATTCAAGCGCGGCCAATCCAAAAGGCGGCGCCGGCGATATGAACTCAAATTTTATCCCGCCGGTTGAGGCGATAGAACGTATCGAGATCATCAGAGGACCGATGAGCTCGCTTTACGGTAGCGATGCGGTGGGCGGGGTCATAAATATCATCACGAAGAAAAATTTCGATAAATTTAGCGGCTCCGTGAGTATATCCGGTATCGCGCAGGCTCATAGCGGCATCGGCTCGCAGCGCCAAGCGGACTTTTATCTTAACTTCCCGCTTCTTAACAAATACCTCGGTCTTCAGCTCTGGGGCTACAAAAAGTTACGCGACGAGGATAGCTATCCAGGCGGCTATCAAGAAAGCGATAAGAAAAACTTTAGCGCAAAACTATGGATCACGCCCGACGAATACAATAAATTTTACCTCCTAGCCTCCCAAGAACGCCACGAATACTCTAGGACCGTCGGTAAGACGGCAACCGTAAGGACAAACAGGCTGCTAAATAGTTACGACTACAAAAAAGATAGCTACGGAGTAGGATATCTGGGAAATTTTGAAAACTTAAATGCCGACGTGAGCTACATTTACGACCAGACGAAGCGAACGAGCCTCTTTGATAGCTTAACGCCGGCTGACGTCAAAAATCACAACTTTAACTCCAAATTTAGTACCTTCCTGGATTCGCATACGCTAACTTTCGGCTATGATTTCAGTAAGCAGACGACAAAAACCACATTTATCGTATCAAATTCAAGCAGAAGCGTGCTGCGAAACCCAAGAGCCTACTCCATGAAAGAGCATGCGGCATTTTTGGAAGACGAGTGGGAGATTTTAGACGACAAGCTTTATTTGACGCTGGGCGGTCGCTTCACGCATAACGAATTTTTCGACGATCATCTCTCGCCGCGTGCATATCTAGTTTACAATCTAAACGACAACTGGACGCTAAAAGGCGGCGTAGCGACAGGATACAAGACGCCGGACGTCAATCAAATCTCTCCGGAAGTCGGCACCATACAAGGCGGCTGGAGGATCGTAGACTTCGGTAACGCAGACCTAAAACCCGAAAAGAGCCTAACTTATGAAATCGGCGCTTACTACGATAGCGGCGATGATTTTAGAGGTTCGGTTACTCTATTTAGAAACGAGTTTAAAGATAAAATCCTAGATACCGACGGTAGCAGCATAAACCGTATTCCGGCATTTGGCTCATGCGCTACGGCTCCGCACGTAAACTGCCCGGGCTGGGGAACTTACTTTAACATCGACGGTGCCGACGTCTGGGGCATCGAGCTTAGCGCAGACTACGACATACTAAAAAATCTAAATTTGCGCGGCAACTACACATACAACAACTCCAAAATCAAAACCGGCGACCCGACGATCAATACCCCAAACGGCCCGGTCAAATTTAGCCAGACCAATCTTAGCCGACTAGACGGCAAATCTCTGACCGCAACGCCCGAGCACGCGGCAAATTTGACGCTTACGTATAAGCCTATCGCAAGCGTTAGCACCTTTGCTGGGGCAAACTACGAGAGCGAGCTAACGAGCGTCAAATTCGGTCCCGGCAATAAAGTAAGCGAAAACGACAAGAAGCTTTTTACCGTCGATTTGGGTGCTAGCTGGGAGGTAAACAAAAATTTAAGCTTAAATTTAACCGCTTATAATATCTTTGATAATATCCGATACGACGAGGGAATGGCCGATGACGGCAACTACTACTGGTATCCTGAAGAGGGCAGGAGATTTTGGTTTAAGGTAAGCGCGAAGTGGTAAGGATTGTTAAATTATTTTTGGGAGTTTTGATTATGATTGCTGCAGCCAGCGCAAAGCCTACTCAATACATAGAGCCGATAGATGAAAGCGTTTATCGGCTTTTTGATGTTAAATACTCCACGCTAGAAAGTGCAGGCGGGGAAACATATAAAATTTTTCAAGCCATCCCGAAAAACCGCAACGTTTATCCAAAAGCGATTTTTATGCTCGATGCAAATGCGCAATTTTCCGTGTTGCTTAATTTATTTAAAAATTTTACTTCAGACGACAATGCACCGCTTATCATAGGCGTCGGATACGATACGCCGCTAGCCTACGATACCGCAAGGCGAACAAAGGACCTAACGCCGTTAGCTCAAGGCGACGAATACAAACAAGGCGGCAATGCGGACAAATTTTATAAATTTATAAAAGAGAGGCTAATGCCGTTTGTGGACAAAGAATACGATATAAAAAATAGCGAAAAAATATTTTACGGCCACTCTTTTGGCGGACTATTTTTAGTTTATTCGCTTTTACAAAACGACGGTATATTTGATGAGTTTTTTATAGCTTCTCCGTCTCTTTGGTGGGGAGATTCAAAAATTCTAAAGGACGCCTTAGATAACGACGGCAAACTAAAAATTAGATTAAAGGCGAGTTTTATAAGACTTAGCGTAGGAGAATTAGAAAAAAGAGCGGGCAAAACGGACAAAGAAAATATACTAAAGGTGGCGGATTTGGCTGAAATTCTAAAAAAGTCGGGTGTCAAATACGAATTTAAAATCTACGAAGGGCAAGGACACGGCGACGTAATACCGCTAGTACTAAAAGATATCGTAAAGCATGTAAGCGAATAATTTAAAGATATCGGTTAAAAGATTTTAGAGGCAAGTCTTTTTTAATATCTAAAGTAATGACAAAAGACAAAAAAGAAAATCACATGAACAT
>CAUQCZ010000182.1:0-3336 GCA_963516335.1 uncultured Campylobacter sp.
GGCTTCCTCCTCGTCTAAAAACCATTAAAGAAGCGAATTTATCTTATCGGCGATAGCTTGTTTTGATTGTGCGCCAACCATTTGTTCTACGACTTCGCCGTTTTTGAAAAATAGAAGCGTAGGGATCGAGCGGATGCCAAATTCTACGGCTAGGTCTTGCACTTCATCAGTGTTTACTTTGCAAATTTTAGCTTTGCCCTCAAACTCCTCAGCTAGCTCGTCGATAACCGGAGCAAGCATACGGCAAGGTCCGCACCAAGGCGCCCAAAAATCTACTAGCGCGACACCCTCTTTAGTGGCGTCGAAATTCGCAGTTGTTAGTTCTATGTATTTTCCCATTTTATTCTCCTTTTTAAAGATAGTTGTAATTATACACGAAAGTATTTAAATTTTTGCTAAATAAGAATTTTTATAAACTAATATTTTCTATCCACTTTATCTCGCCATTTTTTATCGCGATCAAATCGACCTGAAAATCGGCATTTGCGCCGTTTTGTAACAGATAAAAATCGATAGTTTTTAAAATTTTATTAAATTTAGCGGGCGTGAGGCGATACTCTGCCTCGTAGTCGCCCTGCGTAGCTTTGATTTCGACGAAGCGCAAGATGCCGTCTTTTTTAGCGATGACGTCGATCTCGCCGAATTTAGAGCTAAAATTTCTAGCGAGTATCTCGCAGCCGTTTTTTAGTAAAAACTCGCAAGCCAGTTCCTCCGAGCTCTTGCCGAAAAGATACGCCCTAAGCCCCAAATTTTACTCTTCTATCCTCATCATAAAAGGCTTTTCTTTTACGAACTCTTGCTCTTGCAAAATTTCCATAGTGCGTCTCACGTCCTTTTCCACGCTAGTGTGCGTCGTGAAAAATAGCGTCGCATACGGACTTTCGTCCTTTGGTTTTTGCAGCAGGCTATCGATAGAGAGGTTGTTTTCGCTCATTAAATTCGTAATTTTAGCCAGCACGCCGACTTTGTCCTCGACTCTGAGTCTAAAATAATACTTCGTGCGAATTTCGCTCGGATCTAGGAGTCCTAGCGCATTTATCTCAAACGGCGCCTTGTAGCCTAACATCGGGGATTTGCCGTCTCTGGCGATGTCGATGAGGTCGCTGATAACCGAGCTTGCCGTAGCTGTCCCGCCCGCGCCCGGACCGTAAAACATCGTCTCTCCGACCGCGTCGCCTACTACGCTCACGGCATTTGTCACGCCGCTAGTTTTAGCTATCATTTTATCTTTGGGTACTAGCGCGGGGTGCACGCGCAGCTCGACCTTGTCGCCGGTTTTTTTGGCGATGGCGAGCAGTTTGATGACGTACTCAAAGTCGTTAGCGAAAAATATATCCTCGGGCGTGATGCCTTCGATGCCTTCTATCAGGATGTCTTCGGGGTTGCCGTGTACGCCGTATGCGATGCTGGCTAGGATTAGCAGCTTGTGTGCCGCGTCAAAGCCTCCGACATCAAAGGTCGGATCGGCCTCGGCATAGCCTAGCTCCTGAGCTTTTTTTAGCGCGTCCGCGAAATTTGAACCCTTGCTCATCATCGAGGTTAAGATATAGTTGCTCGTGCCGTTTAAAATCCCGTTGATGCTTAGGATGTGATTAGCGCTAAGACCCTCGCGAAGGGCTCTGATAATAGGTATGCCGCCCGCGACGCTAGCTTCAAAACCAAAAGGCGTATTTTGCGCCAAATTTTGCAAGGCGTAGCGGTGATAGGCTAGTAGCGCTTTGTTTGCCGTTACGACGGCTTTTTTACGCTCTAAAATTTTACTAACGATCCTAAAGGGCTCCTCTACGCCGCCCATAAGCTCGACGAAAACGTCGATATCCTCGCGCCCCAGGACGCTATCTATATCGTCCGTGAGAGGGATGGTGACGTCTCTTTTTTTGCTTAAATTTCTAACGACGCCGATAACCGGAACTATCTCTTCGCCGCATCTTGCCGCGATTAGTTTTTTGTTTTGGAGTAAAATTTTAGCTACGGCCTCTCCGACCGTGCCGACGCCTAAAATGGCTATATTCATGCAAATTCTTTCAGATATTTTTTGACGTTTCTCGCCGCTTGGCGGATGCGATTTTCGTTCTCGATGAGAGCAAGGCGCACATAGTCGTTGCCGCCCTCGCCAAAGCCGATGCCCGGGCTCACCGCGACGCTAGCTTTGGTAAGTAGCTGCTTTGAAAACTCGAGGCTGCCGATGTTTCCGACTTGCGGCGGGATTTTCGCCCAGATAAACATACTGGCGCTTGGCTTATGCATTTCCCAGCCGGCACTTGCAAAGGCTTCTAGCATCACGTCGCGGCGTTTTTCGTAAATTTGACGGATATCCTCGACGCAGCTTTGATCGCCGTCTAGCGCGACGGTTGCTGAGACTTGGATCGGGGTAAACATGCCGTAATCGACCCATGATTTTATCTTTTTAAGAGCGGCGCAAAGGCGCTTGTTTCCGCATAAAAATCCGACGCGCCAGCCAGCCATATTGTAGCTTTTTGATAGCGTGTAGCACTCGACGGCGACGTCTTTTGCTCCTTCTACTTCAAATATACTAGGCGTCTTGTATCCGTCAAAGGTAAGGTCTGCGTAAGCGATATCCGAGATCACGTAAAAGCGCTCTTGCTTGCTCATCGCGACTAGCCGCTCGTAGAAGCTCTTTTGTACGGTTACGGTAGTTGGATTGTGCGGGAAATTTACGACGACGTATTTAGGCCTCGGCGAGCTTGAGTGGATCGTGTGAAGTAGATCTTCAAAAAATTTATTTTCGTCAAGCTCGAATTTATCGTTGTATTTTAGCGGCATCTTTGCCACGCTACCGCCGGCAAATAAAAACGCCTGCGTGTGGATCGGGTATGCAGGATCGGGTACAACGGCTACGTCGCCCGGATTTACTATCGCTTGGGCTAGATGTACGAAGCCCTCTTTGCTACCCATAACGGCGACAGCCTCGGTATCGGGGTCTAAATTTACGCCGTATTTGCGCTTGTACCAGTTGCAGATGGCTAGGCGGAGTTTGTAGATACCGGCACTTGCCGAGTAGCCGTGGGTTTTGTCTTTTTGCGCGCTTTCGCAGAGCTTATCGACGATGTGCTGAGGCGTGCGACCTTCCGGGTTTCCCATCGAAAAGTCGATGATATCTTCGCCAGCTCGGCGCGCCGCCATTTTTATCGCGTTCACCTCAGCAAATACGTAGTTTGGAAGTCGTTCTATGGTATTAAATCTAATCTCATCAAACATAAATTTCTCCTTATTCTAGGTAGATTTTGAGTCCTCGTTTGATATTTTCTAGGCTGACCGCATCGTCGATCATTATGTATTTTGCATTTTGAGGAAGCGAGACTTTTAGGCTATTTA
>CAUQCZ010000183.1:0-3325 GCA_963516335.1 uncultured Campylobacter sp.
CGTCTAAAAACCCTAACCTGCAAAATATCCCCGCCAGAGGCACGCTGGCTAAGGACGTGCGAGGCTGCTTTGAGGCCAAAAGCGGCTTTAGCTTCGTGGGGCTTGATTACAGCCAGATCGAGCTGCGACTGCTCGCGCATTTTAGCCGCGACGAGGCGCTTTTGCGGGCGTTTGCGAACGACGAGGACATCCACGCGCGCACGGCGATTAGTATATTCGGTAGTGCCGAGGGGCAAAACCGCGCAGTGGCAAAGAGCATAAATTTCGGCCTCATCTACGGCATGGGCTCGAGCAAGTTGGCAAATCAAGTAAGTATCACGCGCGCCGAAGCAAAGGAGTATATCGAGCGCTATTTTAAAGCTTTCCCTACGATAAAGGGCTTTTTAGAAGGGATAAAAACCGCGGCCAAAAACGAGGGCTTCGTGCGCACGCTGCTGGGTAGGAAGCGGTTGTTTGATTTTACTACCGCGACGCCGATGCAAACTGCGATGTACGAGCGCGAGGCGGTAAATACGATATTTCAGGGCTCGGCTGCGGACATCATCAAAATGGCGATGGTAAAAATCCGTCCGCTTTTAGACGAGCGCGCTAGGATGCTTTTGCAGATACACGACGAGCTGATTTTTGAGGTGCGAGACGACTATGCCGATGAGTTTGGCGCGGCGGCGCAAAAGATAATGCAAGAAATTTACAAACTAAACGTACCGCTAAAAACGAGCCTAAACGTGGCGAAGGATTGGGGGGAGCTAAAATAAAATTTGAGGCTTTGAGTGGCTTGGTAAGCGTCAAATTTGCTTAAAACCGGCTAGCTTTGGGTTAGTCGCGCAATCTTAAACGCTTGCGGTTTGCGGATAAATTTAAGATAAAATCGGTCGCCAAAACCTCGCTTGAACGTAAATTTAGCCCAAAATCAAGGGCAAAAACCTAAATCTAAAAAGCTGGAAAGAGAAAATCTATGAACGTCCATAAAATCGCCTACGCGAGAGTTACCTTGCTAGCGTTTGCCGCCTTTATTTTTAACACGACGGAATTTATACCCGTGGCGCTGCTAAGCGACATCGCGGCGGATTTTAGCATGGACGCTACTAGCGTAGGCCTCATAATCACCGTCTACGCGTGGGCGGTGAGTATCCTCTCGCTGCCGCTGATGCTGCTAACCTCAAAGCTTGAGCGCAAGAGACTACTTTTGCAACTTTTCGCGCTATTTACGCTAAGCCACGTCCTGGCCGCCATTGCGTGGAATTTTACCGTTTTGGTAATCGCGTGACTCGGTATTGCGATTTCGCACGCGATCTTTTGGTCGATCACCTCATCGCTCGTCGTGCGCCTAGCGCCGATAAATAAAGGCTCGCAGGCTATCGGCATGCTGGCTTTGGGCACTTCGCTAGCCATGGTTTTGGGGCTTCCTTTGGGGCGCGTGGTCGGCGAGCTTTTGGGCTGGAGGATTACGTTTTTCGCAATCGGCGCGCTTGCGGCGGCAGAGGCGCTGTTTCTTTGGAAAATTTTACCGTTTTTGCCAAGCAGACGTGCGGGCTCTCTTGCGAGCTTGCCGATGCTTGCAAGGCGTCCGATGCTGCTTGCTTTGTATCTGCTGACATTTTTGATCGTAGGTGCGCATTTTACGACCTACAGCTACGTCGAGCCCTTCGTGGCGAAATTTAACCCCGCAGGCGATCACTTCGTAACCTACGTTCTGCTTGCATTCGGCGCTTCGGGAATCGCCACTAGCGTGCTTTTTTCAAAGCTTTACCGCCATTTTCCAAACGCCTTTTTGATCTGCTCGATCCTCCTTATCCTAGCCTCGGTGCTGACGCTAAAGGTTTTTGTCGCAAATGACGTAGCGCTGCTGCTCGCGGCTTTCGTCTGGGGAGTGGGAATTTTTGGCTTTGGGCTTTGTTTGCAGATTAGGGTTTTGGCGCTGGCTCCGGATGCTACCGATGTCGCGATATCGATCTACTCGGCGATTTATAACGTAGGCATCGGCGGCGGAGCACTTTTGGGACATCAAGTCGCAACGAGATTCGGGCTTTGGCACATAGGCGAGGCGGGCGCGATACTGGGCGCGCTAGGGCTTGCAAGCTACCTCTACGCAAACGTGAAATTTGCGCAGAAAAATAGCGTGTAGGCTAAATTTACGAAAGAGCTTGGGCAAGTTCAGGAGCGCCGTTTTAAAGCCTGCTCTTTGGAAACACAGGCTTTTATAGGCCTAAATTTTTAAAATTTATCCTTCACGATTAGCTAAATTTGCAGATAAAATTTAATCTCGCGCTTAGCCCTGTTGCCTGTTTTATTAATCATCCGCGTCCGCGCTATCCGCCCAAAGCTCTTAAAATTTACCCTCGCTACAGCGATAAATTTTAAAATTTAGCGACAAGGCGTAAAAATTTAAGGCGTAGAATTTAAGCAGGGGCCACTAAAATTTAGCTACTTTATAAACCCGACCTGCGGTAAAATTTCAGCCAAAGCCGCGTAATTAGCCCGTAACCGTTATTTTCGTTTGCGCCGTAAAGATGCGGGTTTAAGGCGGCTAGCAAAGACTAAACCTAGCCAAATCGGTAAAATCGCCGCAAAACTTAAATTTAGTATTCGTCGCTGCGAGCAAAGCGGAGGCCGGAGACGAGATTACTCCGCTTGCGCGCTTATTGGCTAAAACTAGATAAAAACGAGACCGCTGCAAGCTTAAACGACTGCTAATCTGCCGAATTTACACATATTATAAAATGAAACTAAAATTTCAAATCTAATTTAGATATTTTAAAAACAAATTTCGGTAATATTGAGCTAGGCAAAATTTATCCGAAAGGAGCTGTTATGAGCGGTATTGCTCTCATCGTCTGCTTCGTCATCGCGGTCGTCGTTATGATCGTGCTGATTTCAAAGTTGGGGGTTCATCCCTTTATAGCGATCATGTTCGTCTCGCTCGCTCTAGCCGTGATCGCAAGTATTAAGCCGGTCGAAATCGAAGGCGTCGTCAATGCGGGTATCGATCTGGTCAAGGTTCCCGCGATCATCGGAGAGGGATTTAGCGGGATATTTAAAAGCATAGGCATCGTCATCATCCTGGGCGCGCTCATCGGTATGGCGCTAGAAAAGACGGGCGCGGCGCTAAAGCTGGCCGATATGGTCGTGCGCTGCGTAGGAGACAAGCGCCCCGAGCTAGCTATGCTCATCATGGGTTGGATCGTGGGCATCCCGGTCTTTTGCGATAGTGGTTTTGTCGTACTCGATCCGATCCGCCGCGCGATAAAGGAAAAAATCGGCGCCAACCCCGTAGCGATGGCGGTCGCGCTCTCGTGCGGACTATACACATCGCACGTGTTTATAC
>CAUQCZ010000184.1:0-3324 GCA_963516335.1 uncultured Campylobacter sp.
CTCGTTGCCATCATTATCTTAATCTCTTTGATTTTTTCTTTGATGAGTTTGGATAGGATTTTATTTAACTCCATTATTACTATCATAGTTTTAAAGCCTACGTTTAAAGAAGCCTTAAATGCGCCTAAAAACGGCCATTTCCGCTTTGAAAACGGTGCCGTAAAACAGCAAATCACAGACAAAACCATAAAAGAAATCAAGCTTGCCCAGATCGCGGACTTAAGAAAAACATTTGACATCACGGATGATTTGTATCAGATCGAAGCCAATAAATACATCGTTTTCATCGGATTAGTTTTCGTACTTTTGGCGCTTAAAAACTATTGTGATGTGATGGGTGTGAATATTTTTGAGATTTTTGCGTTTTTTATCTTCTTATTTTTTGTCGGACTTATCCCGCAGACTATTTTTCATTTTAGATTGGGCGGACTAAAATCCTGCACGGTTTATAATATGCTTGCTATTTTTTCCAAAAAAGATGGCGTGATAATAAATATTTTGATCCCTACAAACGACGATTACAAGGAGCTAAAAGAGTATTTTCTGCGCAAAAAAGGGATAAATTTGGATAATGTAAGTAAACAGTTTAAGTTGATAAAATTTAAATAAAATCTATAAAATAACCGCTCGCAAAGTAAAGTCGGTAAAATTTCAAGTAGCATCCGCTGGTAGCCAAATATGATGCGGCAAATCCAGCCTCGCTCGCGGGCTGATTAGACAAAACCGAGCGAGGCTAAAATTTACTTTGATTTTTTAACAAGTTCCCTAAATTTCGCGCAGCCCATATCGTATCCATAGTCGCAAGAAAGGCCGTAAAGCTCCATCGCCTTTTTATCGTCTTTTACGTCTTGATCCCCCTTTTCATGTCCGCGAGCTAGAGCGTAACAGCCCTGTGCGTCTTTGTAGTCGCAAGCTAGCCGGTAGTATTTGCGAGCTTTTTGCGAGTCTTTTGCGCCGCTGTATTCACCGTTACCGTGCGCGGCCGCTCTCACGCACGCCTCGCCGACTCCGCCCTCGCAGGCTTTTTCGTAAAGTCCCGCAGCCTTTTCGTAATCCGACTCGACTACGCCCCATAGCGCGCTACCGTCGTAAGCCCCCGCTACGGCCGCGCATCCGTCCATATCGCCAAGCTTGCAAGCTTTTTCATATAGGGCAAACGCTTTTTTGCCGCCGTCCTCGTCGCTAAATTTGCCGTTTTGTTCGCCCAAAAACGCCGCCAAATAGCAACCTGCGCCGTTTTTCTCGCTACTGCACGACTTTTCAAACAAATCCATACTGCGCTGGGTATCGTACGCTTTTATATGCGCTTTGGCAGCCTCCTCAAAATCCCCGCCAAAGGCCGCTGCGACTAAAATCGCCGTTAAAACAATCTTTTTCAATCCGCCCTCCTATTTGCTAAGTTTTTTAAATTTAACGCAACCTCGATTAAAGCCGTTTTGGCAAGCTAGGTCGTAAAATTTAGCCGCTTGAGCATCGTTTTTAGGCGTTGCGTCGCCTGATTCGTAGATATCCGCCGCATTATAGCAGCCCTCGCCCTCTCCGGCCTCGCAAGCAAGTTTATAATATTTTAGCGCATCGGTAAATTTAGCGGCATCGTCGTACTTTTTGGCTATCTTTAGGCAAGCGTCTGCGTTTTTTGTCTCGCAGGCTTTTTCGTAAAATTCAGCCGAATTTTCGCCGCCTGTTTCATCTGCGCCTATTTCATCTTGTAAAGTCGGCGCGTCGTAAAGATCGCCGGCCGCCTCGCAACCTCGCGCGTAGCCTAGCTCGCAGGCGTTTTTATATAGCGCAAGGGCCTGCGAAAGTATCTCTGGCTGCACATCTGCGCTATCTTGATCGTAAATCGCAAGCGATTTTATAGATGCCGCCATATAGCAGCTTACGGCGTTTTTATCGCTCTTGCACGATTTTTCGTAGAGCGATGCCGCTTTCTTGCTATTTACGTCTTGTAGGTATTTTTTCGTAGCGATCTCAAAGTCCGTCTGCGCCGATGCTAGAACGACTAAAAGTAGAGCCAAATAAATTTTCTTAAACATCGCGGATCCTTATTTTTTGTCTTTATAGAGTCGTCTAAACTCGGCGCAAGCGCCCATAGAGCCGTAATCGCAGGCTAAACCGTAAAGTTCGTACGCTTTTGCGACGTCTTTTTTTACGCCGTCGCCTTTTTCGTACATATCAGCTTGCGCGAAGCAGCCGTCCGCATCCTCGTAACCGCAAGCCGCCTGATAAAATTTAAACGCCTCTGCTAAATTTCGCTCTACGCCTCTGCCCTCGTCGTAGTAGCCGGCTAATGTCCAACAAGCCGCGCCTACTTCGCCGCTGCAGGCTTTTTGATAAAGCTGCATAGACTTTTTATCATCTATCTCTCGACCGCCGCGGCCGTTTTCATAGATTTCGCCTAGGGATTTGCATCCGTCCATATCGCCCATTTCGCAGGCTTTAGAAAACTGCGCAAAGCTTTTGGTAGTATTTGAATCTTTGGCAAAGTTATTGTCGTTTATAAAGCCTGCGGCATAGCAGCCCGCGGCGTTTTTCTCCTCGCAGGACTTCTCAAACAACTCTAAAGCCTTATCATACTCGTTTTGCGCTAGCTCGGCCGCAGCCTCCTCAAATGCGCCCAGCCCAAAAGCCCACACCGCTAAAAATACGGTTAAAGCGATTTTTCTTAGCATTTATTCTCCTTAAATTTAATCATCCCAAGCAAACTAAGCCCGGTAAATTTGACGCTCTAGCGGTTAAATTTATCAAAAAACCACATAAAAGCAAAAAGTAGTCCCGCCGCCTTGCTTTTACTCTCGTCAAACATAAATTTACGCGCATCTTTAACCGGCACGTAGGCTAGCTCGATATTTTCGCCGTCTATGCCGCCGCCCTCGCCGATTTTCATATCGTCTTTTATCGCGGCAAAAAACATCGTCTGCCTCGCCCCGCCAAAACCTAGCGCGCCGCGCGTGGAGGTTATGCGCTCTACCTTACTAGCCGCAAAGCCCGTCTCCTCGGCGATCTCCTCGATGACGGTCTGCTCCTCGCTTTTACCTTTATCCATTAGCCCCGCGCAAAGCTCGTAGGTATAGCCTTCCTCGCCCTCTTGCGTTAAATTTAGCGGCCCCGTTTTTGCGCTTTGGATATTAAACCAAACGGCGGGGCGAAACTGCTTAACCAGCAAAAACGCGTCTTTATCCTCGTGATAAAGTAGGGCCGAGACGCTGTCGTGAGCCTTTACGCACTCCCATCTGACGGGCTTTCCGCACAGATCAAAGGAAATTTGATACGGCTTTACGTAGCGCGGAGAGGTTAAATTTTCTATCTTGATATTTTTTACAG
>CAUQCZ010000185.1:0-3305 GCA_963516335.1 uncultured Campylobacter sp.
ATAGTATTCTACGTGGCACTGCATACAAACATAGCTTCTCATCTCTTGTCTGGTGGCCTTTATACCGCTTTTTGCGTCGGCTTGGTAGCCTCTAGCGACCATTGCGTTTACGAATGCGGGTCTTGTAACTCTTAGACTCATATCATCTGGCGAGTGGCAGTCTGCACAGGTGCTACCTAAGTGCGAGCCGTGGATACTCTCGCCGTGTTTAGCCGCGATTTTTTTCATGACGTCAAAATACGGAATAGAGTTCATCTTCGTCCACGCGGCTTTTCTCTTTTCGCCTTCCTCTTTAGGCATTACGTCGAAAAACGGCATAGGCTTAGTTGCAGCAGGCGTAGGATCGGCAGTTAGGTTATAATCGCCATCAACTTGAAGCGCGGTTAAATATCCGGTGTGGCAATTGACGCAATATCCTGGCTGACCCTTAAATGCAGGAAGCCCGTGAGCGTTTAGATACTCTTTGTCGTTTCTTTTGGTTTCGATCTGATCTATCTGCGAATAATAGTGGGTTCGCGGTTTGCTGTAATCCACGCCGAACGCATAGCCGTTCCAAAACACCGTAGCCGCAGGCCAGCGAATAATCTTACTATAAGGTAAATCTCCGCCGAAAGCCGTTTCTACAAATTCGCTTCCCTTTGGATTTGCGTCGCTTTTATGCTCCATTTTTTTGTAAGCATCGAGCTGATTTGGGAAATTTGCGCCCCATTTTTCAAAATCAGGCTCAAGTTCGCTTACTTTATTGAGCATTAGCGGATACATCTTTTCTTCGGCTTTTTTAGCGCCGATATCCGTAAAAAGCGCGAACATAGCCGCACCGAGTACGACAGCCACTAAGAAAGTAGCTACATACAACACTTTGTTTTTCATTTTATCCTCCTGTTAAATTTTAAAAGTTATGCGCGTGTCCCGCTTCGCGGTGGCAAGATATACATCTTAAAGGCTCATTTGAGTTGCCTTGATGCTCTTTGAGATTTTTATCAAACGGTTTTGCCGCTCCTATAGCGCGCGGATCGATAACGTTTGAGACGTATTCTTTATGGCAGTCCATGCAGTTTTCCTGAACGACTCTTTTTGTTTTTTCGTTTGCGGTAAATGCGTAAGGATTGTCTTTAAAAGTAACGGCATACGCGTGTCCTAGGCCGCTTTGAGCCTTCATGATCCAATATCCTATAAAATCATGCGGCAAATGGCAGTCGTTACAGGTAGCGACGTTTTGGTGTCCGCCTCTTGACCAGCTTTCGTAGACTTGATTCATCACGTGACAGTTTTTACAGGCTGCAGGATCCGGACTAAAGTATGAAAATCCCTTGGCATAGTAAAAAGTGTATAGTCCGTGACCGATAACCACTCCAAACGATAGCAACAAAAGAATGACCCAGATGGATGCTTTTTTCTTCGTGTTTTCCATGACGGGCTTTCTAACCTCCATTATAAATTTAAATAAAACTTAACTTTATTTATTGGACGTATTTTATAATCTTAATACTTAAAGTTTGTTTTAAAATTTAATGTAATAAAAATTAAATTTAAAGATTGGTTTTATATTACTTAAATATTATAATAAGCATTATCATTATTTGACTTATTTTGCTCTGTATATTCTTAGTTATATAATATAATATATTTAATAACTTAATTATATATTAAATTTTAAAATTACAATTTCAAGTAAATATTGCGTGTCTTATAAAAAATTTAATTTCAAATAAATAAAGCTATGATAAAATCCAAATCTAAATTTTACTCGGCAAAGCTCGCTAAATTTGAGTTCTTGCAAAGCTTTAAGGATAAATTTGAAAGAAATTTTGATAACCAACGACGACGGGTTCGAGGCTAGCGGCTTGCACGCCTTAGCTAGCGCGCTGCGCGAACTACCGAACGCGCGCGTCACGATAGTAGCCCCAAGCAGCGAAAAATCGGCTTGCGCGCACTCTCTTACGCTAACTAGGCCTCTTCGTTTCATCAAGCTCGACGACGATTTTTACAAACTCGACGACGCTACGCCCGCTGATTGCGTCTATCTCGCGCTTCACGCGCTTTATAAAAAGTCGCCCGACCTAGTCGTAAGCGGCATAAACCACGGCGCCAACGTAGGCGAGGACATCACCTACTCGGGCACGTGCGGAGCGGCTATGGAGGGCGTTTTGCAAGGGATTCCAAGCATCGCGTTTTCGCAATTTTATAAGAGCGACGGTATCGAAAAAACGGGCTTTTTACTCGCCGAAGACATCGTTAAATTTATCGTCTCTCGTGTACTAAACGGCGAGATGGCGCTACCGCCGCGCCAGTTTTTAAACGTAAATATCCCCGCCGTCTCGCCCCGCGAATTTAGAGGCTACCGCGTTGTGCCTGCGGGTAAACGCAGCTACGCCACGCATGCGATGCTCCACCGCAACCCGCGAGGCGTCGAGTATTATTGGCTCGGACAAGCCTCGAGCCTAGACTACGAGCAAAACGGCGAGTCCGATATCAGCGCGCTTAGCGACGGTTTTGCCTCGCTTACTCCCATTATGCTAGATATGACGGCGCATGCGAGTCTAGCCGCGCTAAAAACCGCCCTAAAGGATCAAATTTGAACGAAGAAATTTTAGAAAAACCGGACCGCTTTACGAGGTCTCGATGGCTATTAGGCGATGATTTTAAAAAGCTTCAAAAAGCAAACGTCCTAATCTGCGGCGTAGGCGGCGTAGGCGGCGTCTGCGCGGACGCACTGGCTAGAACAGGCGTAGACAAACTCACTCTCATAGACAAGGATGTTTTTGATATAACCAATCAAAACCGCCAAATTTACAGCGAAGCCGTCGGCGCGGTCAAAGTCGGCGAATTTGCCGCAAGATACGAGTGCGTGACGGCGCTGCAAGAGCTAATGACGCCGGAGTTTGTCGAGGATTTTGATTTTTCGCCGTTTGATCTTATTATCGACGCTATCGACGACGTGCCGGCTAAAGTCGCTCTCGCGCTAAAAACGCACGAAAAGTTAATTAGCTCTATGGGCGGCGCAAAGCGTCTCGATCCGACGCAGATCAAAGTCGCATCCATCTGGCAGACTTGCAACGACCCGTTTGCCAAGAAAATACGAGCCGAGCTTAAAAAAGCGGGGTTTAAAGGCAAATTTGACGTCGTGTTTTCGACCGAGCTACCAAAATGCGTGAAACTGGGCAGCTTTATGGGCGTGACGGCGTGCTTTGGGCTAAATTTAGCCGCGCTGGCGGTAAAAAAAATCATCGGCGGCAGATAAGATAATCTGCCGATAGCTTGCCTAGGCGAGCCGAATTTATGCTATCATAGCGCACCTAAAATCA
>CAUQCZ010000186.1:0-3290 GCA_963516335.1 uncultured Campylobacter sp.
GAGGAGCTTTGCTACGGCAAAATCGTGCCTAGTTCAAAGGCGAATTTCTTGCGTATCATCGAAGATTTTAGGTCGCGCGGCACGCAAGGAGCGATACTTGGCTGCACCGAGATAGGCATGCTGATATCGCAGGCGGATACGGATATGCGGCTTTTTGATACGACGCAGATACACATAGATGCGGCAGTTGAGGCGGCGCTGTCGTAGTTTTAGACGCAAAGGGGTTAAATTTACTCCGCGTCTTTAGATAAATTTGCGTAAATTTACGGTTTGCGCGGCTTTTGGAGCTACGATTTTTAATCGTACTTTTAGCCGTCAAATGATAAATCTTATAAAAGGCAAAAGTAAGAATGGGTAAAATGTGGAGCAAATAGCGTATTTTAGCAGATAGAAACATAAGGAAAATGAGAGCTAAAAACGCAAAATTTGTAAATTTTAGGCATTTTTTGCATTTTGAAAGCCAAAGCTTAAATTTTCAAACTTCAAAAATAGCTTCAAAATCCCTTTAAGTCACGCCTTTTTTGACTTGCGCCACACCCTACGGTAGCGCATTTTTCTAAATTTTCGCCGTCTATTAAGGTAAGCTCGTATTTATCATTAACCTAAAATAGAGCTATAGCCTTCGTTATCAGGTTTTTCTAATCGCTGACGAATGCGTCGTCGCCGTAGTTTATGACGTATACATTGCCGCTTTTGCCGTGCTTATAAAAAAGAAGTTTGTCGTTAGCGATATCGCAGCTCTTAAATTTGCGTGCTTTGATTTCGCCGATATTTAACGAGGTTTGGGCGATTTTATGCGCCGATTTCTTGGACCTGGTCAAGTAAATTTAATAAACGTTACGAATTTCTACTTAAATGATAACAACTCTCATAACTAAGCTATTTTTTAGCTAAGCTATTTTATAATAATCACAATCAAATAAACAGGAGTCCAAAATGTCAGTTTTAGTTATCGGAGCCGACGAGATAACGCCTATAAAAGCAGTCCTAAAAGACCTCGGCGCAGAAGCGATCGAGCACTGGGACGCGCGCAACGAAAACCGCGTAAATCGCAAACCGATCCCGCAAGATACCGAGTGCGTCGTGATGCTAACCAGTTTTTTAAATCACAACACGATGAAAACGATAAAAAACCAAGCTAAAAAGCGCAATATCCCGATCGTCTGCGCCAAAAGAAGCGTCAGCTGCGTGTTTAGCGAGTATTGCAAAGTCTTTGGGCTAGATAAGGAATTTGGATGCTGCAAGGTAAAAGACTAATAGATGAAATTCGGCTTTTTATCAGGTATTGGAGAAATAACTCCAAGTATTTTTTCAGGGCTTGATGCGGTAAATAAAGCCCGAATTTTTATAAATTTATACAACTGTTGCGTAGAGCGAGGGCTAAAAATCCCTCTTTCTTATGCGTATTCGGGCTTAAATTTGGAGGGAATTTTTCTAAAACGCATAGAGGACTTATGCGAGTTTAAAAATCCTAGCCGAAGTAAAATTTCAAGCTTTTGTATCGCCTCAAACGCCGTCATCTGCGCCTATAAAACGGGCAAATTTGACACCGTTCCGCCGCTAGCCGTCTCCCCCAAACACCCGGCCACCAAGCTAATCCTCATGCTAAAATCCCAAAACGGAATATGTTTTGACGCGGACATAATGTTTTCTCAGTTTGTTTATGATAAAATACGCGCCAAACATTTTGATAAAAACGTTTATTTTCAAGACGGGATTATCTTTGCAGAGCAGGGCGGGCGCAAGCTTTTCGGCGTTATGCCGTGCTTTAAGGAGATAACCAAAGAGCGGTTTCATCTGGCTAACTGCGAGATCGCTAGGGGCTTTGAGGCGCTTAGCGGCGGGGAGTTTGACAGGATGTTCATCGTAGCTCCGAGAAATGCGAATTTCTCGCGCTACATCGAGGTTAAACGGGAGTGCGGATGCGGCGGATCGCTGCGACTGGTGCCCTACACGATAAGTCATCATATTTTTTAAAGGAAATTTAAATGATAGGTATCATTTTTGGAAGCAGTATGGGAAATACTGAGGAGGCGGCGGGCTTTTTAGCCGAGAATTTGGGGCTGGAAAACGAGCTTTTAAACGTAGCAAACTGCGACGCGGCTAAGCTAAACGGCTTTGACAAGCTGATTTTGGGCGTTTCTACCTGGGGTACGGGCGATTTGCAAGACGACTGGGACGCGTTTGATTTTCGCGGATTAAAGCTTAACGGAAAGACGGTTGCGATATTTGGCATGGGCGATGCGGAAAGCTACGCGGATAGCTTTTGCGGCGCGATGGGCAAGCTTTACGATGAGGTCGTAAAAGCGGGCGCAAACGTCGTAGGCGCAGTGTCCGTGGACGGATATAAATTTGACGAATCGGAAGCCGTAAGGGACGGTAAATTCGTCGGTCTGCCGCTTGATGCCGACAACGAAAGCGAAAAAACCGAGTCTAGAATCAGCGCTTGGATAGAGCAGATCAAGCCTCATTTTGCTTAAAATTTAATACTTCTAGTCGGGCTTTTTGCCCGATTTTTCTTTCAGATTTAACGCTTTTTTAAAATTCGATTTTGCCGCGCGGCGGCTACGCAAATTTTATCAAGACAGCTTTATATCCATTCGCTTTTTATAAGCTCAAATTTGAGCTAAAATTTAGCAAATTTAGCTAAAATCATGCCGAATTTATGTTAAAAATAAGGAGAAAATATGCCTCTACTAGATAGTTTTTGCGTCGATCACGTTAAGATGAAGGCGCCGGGCGTACGTCTGGCAAAGACGATGAAAACGCCAAAAGGCGACGATATAAGCGTGTTTGATTTGCGTTTTTGCAAGCCGAACGAAGAAATCCTACCTGAAAAAGGCACTCACACGCTAGAGCACCTATTTGCGGGCTTTATGCGAGATCATTTAAACGGCAAAGGCGCCGAGATCATCGACATCTCGCCGATGGGCTGCAGAACGGGCTTTTATATGAGCGTTATCGGCGTGCCGAGCGAGGAGGCGGTCAAGGCCGCATGGACGGCGTCGATGAAGGATATCCTAGGAGTCAAAAATCAAGAAGACATCCCCGAGCTAAACGAATATCAGTGCGGCACGTACAAGATGCATTCGCTTGACGAGGCGCACGCAATCGCAAGCAAAATTTTAGAGCGCGGACTAGTCACGATAGATAACGAAGAGATCGCGCTAGACGTAGCTGCGATGGGGCTTAAAAAGCACTGATCGCTCGTTAAATTTAGCCGCCGTTCGTGCGGCTTTTACTCTCGCGGCAAATATGCGTAAATCTCAAATTAGGCCCGGTTTGCCGCG
>CAUQCZ010000187.1:0-3282 GCA_963516335.1 uncultured Campylobacter sp.
TGATAGTTTTTTGTAAATCTTTAACTTCTAATTTATGCACCGTAAACCTCGTATTTTCGCCCTTTTTGGCTAGGCGAGATGACTACCTTGACGCATTTTTCGCCCAAATTTTCTAGCGCCTTTTCCAGTCGCTCGTCGCCCCACTCTACCAGATGAAGCCCCTCTTCTAGCAAATTTTCAAAAAGCCCGTTTTGTAAAATCGTGTCAAGTCCTTTTTGATAGATATCGTAGTGATAAATTTTATCTCCGTAGCTTTGCATAACCGAAAACGTCGGCGAAGTAACCTCTCCATCGATGCCGCGAGCCTTTACGATAGCTTTAACTAGCGTCGTTTTGCCGCTGGCTAAATTTCCCTGCAAGATAACGACGCCTCTTTGGGGTAAAATTTTTACCACTTCATCAAGCTCGTCTAGTCCCAAATTTAGCTCTATCATAGCTCTTTTACGTATAGCGCTTGGGCTGATTTTGGGATACTTTTGGTCTCCGGGATCGCTAGCACCTCGTAGCGCGCCTCTCTCGTTAAAAATTTGATCGTAATCACGTCGCCGATCTTGACCTCTTTAGCCGGTTTAGCAACGACGCCGTTTACGCTCACGACGCCGCTTTTGCACATGTCTTCGCTGACCGCGCGCCTTTTTGTGATATTTACGGTATTTAAAAACTTATCTACTCTCATAACGGCGATTTTAGCCAAATTTGGCTTAAATTTTTAATTCCTAGCCGCTACATATTAAATTTAATGTAAATTTGACGTTTAGCGCACGCGATTTTAGCGGAAATATTTATTCCAAATTAATCAAATTTGGCTAAAATACGCGTCATCTCAATATAAAGGATAGAGAATGAAAAAAGATGTGAAAAAAGTCGTTCTCGCCTATTCGGGCGGACTTGATACGAGCATTATTTTAAAATGGCTGCAAGACGAGTATAAATGCGAAGTGGTAACCTTTACCGCCGATATCGGTCAGGGCGAGGAGCTAGAACCCGCACGCCAAAAAGCGCTGGAGCTCGGTATAAAACCCGAAAATATATTTATAGAGGATTTAAAAGAGGAATTTGCGCGAGATTTCGTATTTCCGATGTTTAGAGCAAACGCCGTCTATGAGGGCGAATACTTACTAGGCACCTCGATAGCTCGCCCGCTAATAGCCAAACGTCAAGCCCAAATCGCCGCCAAAGTAGGCGCCGACGGCGTGAGCCACGGAGCTACAGGCAAAGGCAACGACCAAGTGCGCTTTGAGCTAGGCTACTATGCGCTGGGAGATAACCTAACCATCATCGCTCCTTGGCGCGAGTGGGATCTAAACAGCCGCGAAAAGCTACTAAAATACGCCGAAAAAAACGGTATCAAAATAGAAAAGAAACCGGGCAAAAGCCCCTACTCTATGGACGCAAATTTACTCCATATCAGCTACGAAGGCTTAGTGCTTGAAAACCCTGCTCACGCGCCGGAGGCTGATATGTGGCGCTGGACGGTAAGCCCAAAAGACGCTCCAAACGAAAGCGAAATAATAGAAATCGGCTACGAAAAAGGCGATCCCGTTAGCATAAACGGCAAAAAAATGAGCCCTGCGGCGCTGCTAGCCGAACTAAACCGCCTAGGCGCCAAACACGGTATCGGCAGACTGGACCTCGTAGAAAACCGCTCGGTCGGTATGAAAAGCCGCGGCTGCTACGAAACCCCTGGCGGCACGATAATGTTAAAAGCTCACCGCGCGATCGAAAGCATCACGCTAGACCGCGGCGCGGCTCACCTAAAAGACGAGCTAATGCCTCGCTACGCAGAGCTCATATATAGCGGCTACTGGTGGTCGCCTGAGCGTATCATGCTGCAAGCGCTCATCGACAAGAGCCAAGAAAACGTAAACGGCACGGTCAAAGTCGAGCTCTACAAAGGCAACATCATCGTACTAGGACGCGACAGCAAGACGGACAATCTCTTTAGCGAAGCGTTTTGCACGTTTGAAGAAGATAGCGTGTTTGATCAAAAAGATGCGAACGGATTTATCAAGCTAAACGCGCTAAGATTTATCATCGGACGCAAAAACGGACGCAAATTTAACTAAATAAAGGACAAAAATGAAAGTACTACTAATAAAAGACGTAAAATCGCTCGGAAAAGCCGGCGAAATCAAAGAGGTAAAAGAAGGCTACGGAAATAACTTCCTAATCGGCAAAGGCTTTGCCAAGGCCGCGACTCCCGATGTTTTGCGACAGTACGAAGCCGAGCAAAAACGCAAGGCCGAGGAGCTAAAATACGAGATCGCAAACATAGAAAAACTAAAATCCGAGATCGAAAAAATCACGCTCAAGGTTAAAAAGCCGCTCGGAGCAAACGGCGCTCTATTTGGCGCGGTGACGAAGGATGAGATTTCAGAAGCGCTAGAAAAAAATCATCATCTAGTCGTAGATAAAAAGGCGTTTGACTTCGCTCACACTATAAAAGCAACGGGCATCTACGAAGTGGACGTCAAGCTCGGCCATGCAGTGCGAGCCACGCTAAAACTAGACGTCGAGGGCGAATAAGTGTTTCACGCGACTACCATTTTAGCCTACAAAGGCAAGAACAAATCGGTCATCGGCGGCGACGGGCAAGTGAGCTTTGGCAACACGGTGCTAAAAGGCAACGCGGTAAAAATCCGCAAAATCCACGGCGGCAAGGTTCTAGCAGGCTTTGCCGGCAGCACCGCCGATGCGTTTAATCTCTTTGATATGTTTGAAAACAACCTCGATCACGCCAAAGGCGACCTGCTAAAAGCCGTGATCGAATTTAGCAAAGAGTGGCGCAAGGATAAATATCTGCGCAAGCTAGAAGCTATGATGCTGGTACTTGACCGTGAGAAAATTTTCCTTTTAAGCGGAACGGGCGATGTCGTAGAGCCCGAAGACGGCAAGATAGCCGCCATCGGAAGCGGCGGCAACTACGCCCTATCCGCAGCCAGGGCTCTGGATAAATTTGCCCAAATCGACGAAGAGGATCTCGTAAAAGAGAGTCTAAAGATCGCGGGCGAAATTTGCATTTACACGAACACGAATATAAAAACCTACGTTTTAGAATAGAGAAAAGATGAATTTAACCCCAAAAGAGATAGTGAAATTTTTAGACGATTACGTCATCGGACAAAAGGACGCTAAAAAGATCATCGCCATCGCGCTGCGAAACCGTTACCGCAGGATGAAACTAGATAAAACGATGCAAGACGATATCATGCCAAAAAACATCCTAATGATAGGCTCGACGGGCGTGGGTAAAACCGAGATCGCAAGGCGTCTGTCAAAGAT
>CAUQCZ010000188.1:0-3263 GCA_963516335.1 uncultured Campylobacter sp.
GTTATGCCGTATCGCTGTGTTCCTTTAGCTACATCTTTTATCCACTTTTTGGCTGCGGCTAAATCCCTTGTAATGTATATAGGGTAGTCTTTTTTAACCACTGAATATAGTTGTCTAGCACTTAATACGTCTACATCCAAAATAGCCTTTATCAAAGCAGCAACCTTTTCGCTTCTAAAAGAACGCAATGATACCGCCAGATGTAAATCCTCTTTTTTGTTGTATTTAAGTCCATTGATCAAATTTTCAAATTTATTACCCTTAGAATACTCGTCATCTGTTATTTTATCTGACAGATAAACTTCCCAGTCAAAATATTTTTCCTTCAAAGAGTCAAACCAACCACCTATCCCGGCAGATTCCCCCTTATTTATCTCTTGCCCTCCACCTATAAGACAAACTATCACAGCCCAGCCAACATGTCTATTTAAAATACTGATTAAAAAGTCCGGCTCAGACATATTAAAATTTGCCTTACCCTTTTTTACTTTCATAAAATTTGACAAATTTGGCTCATCCCAAGCTCGTTGCGCTTCGTCAAATATAACAACTCTCTCAACAGGCGGCTCATCTGTCGATATAGCGTCATCTCTAAAATGATGGATTATTTGTATAAAATCTTTTACTTTTCTTTGAGCATCTACTTTAGAAGTATTGTTTGCTAAAGCACCATCACGCGTTAGCGCCTCTTGCAAAACATCAACCAGCGGTCCGTTTCCAGACAAAAAAACAGCATGTTCATTCTCATCTACCCCTTGCCTTTCTACCGCTATATTTAGCCCAGCCAGGGTCTTTCCAGCTCCTGGAACACCTGTTATAAAACAAATAGATTTTTTGTTATTTTTCTTGCTATATTCGATTATATCACTAACGCTTTTCATTGTTTTGCTTAAATTTATAGCGCTAGCATCATTTCTAGAGATATCCTCGACATTATGTTTACTATATAAAATACGAGCGGCTTCTATTATAGTTGGGGTTGGCATATATTCTGAGTCTATCCAAATTTGAGGATCAAATGAGTATCTATCATATTTTTCGCAAACCAGCGATATATATTTACCTATATTATGTTGATTACATAAAATAACATCTAAAATATTTGACTTTGCTTCAGATATTTCTTTAAATTTTTCATTTGCCTCAGTACAAATAAGCATAGGAACCAATAGTCTATTATGACTCTGCTTGTGAAAACAACTAAGATCAAGCGCATAATCCATAGCCTGATCAATCCCGTGTCGAGGATACTCGTTCGCTCCGACTTTAAATTCCAAAAGAAAGATAATTCCTTTATAAATTAAGACATTGTCGATTCTACTCCCTATTCTCGGTATTGTGTACTCAAACAATACGTGTCCATTTTCAAACGGCGCAAGCTCTCTTTTTAAAATTTCAATTTCACTTTCCCATGCATTTTTCTGTAATTTTTTGGCCTCAGATTGATCATTTCGTGCTAGCTTACCACAAATAGAATCCTGATCTTCATTTACAAAACTGCTCACGCTGCTAGAATAATAATATCTTTTCATGAAAATATCTCAGTTGTTTAGATTTAGAATTTAAAGTTTTAGAAGCAGCATCACCGCTTCTAGCGTTTATAGGCTTATCTCTTTTATATCGGCGATCTTGAGAAATTCCGCATAAATTTGCCCCACGAGCGCAAGGCGGTTTTTACGCACGAGCTCGTCCTCGGCGTTTATCATCACGTTGTCGAAAAACTCGTCTATCGCGGCTTTTAGACCGAAAAGATTTTTTAGGCGTTCATTGTATGAGCCCCCTGCTTTTACCGCGGCCTTAAAGGCGCCAAATAGCTTTTTCTCGCTCTGGTTTTCAAATTTCGCCTCGTCTACCGCGCCGAAATTTTCATCCTTGATAATGTTTGCTAGACGCTTAAACGTGCTGAAATTTTGCCTGAAGTCCTCCGCCGCGCAGATCGCGCCTAGAGCCTCGATCGCCTCGCACTGCGCGAGTACGTCGCCTTTTTTACTAGCTAGGCAGGCCTTTACGACGGACGGGTTCACGTCAAAGAATGTATAAAGCCTATCGAAAATGAAATTTATGAGCGCCTCGACGTCAAATTTAGCATATCCCTCCGCCGTATCGCGTAAAAACGCCGCGATATCAAGGTTTAAATTTTCGTTTTGGATGATCTTGATGACGCCGTTAGCCGCGCGGCGCAGCGCATACGGGTCTTTGTTGCCGCTTGGGATCTTGCCCGCGCTAAAGAGCCCGATTAGCGTCTCGAGCTTGATCGCGAGCGCGACGACGGAGCTAAAGATAGTGCTAGGTAGCGCGCTGGCCTCGCCGCTCGGCAAGTACTGCTCCTTGATCGCGGTTACGACGTTTTCGTTTTCGCCCTTAGCCGCCGCGTAGTAGCCGCCCATCACGCCCTGAAGCTCGGTGAACTCATACACCATCTGCGTGGTTAGATCGGCCTTGCTCAGCATCACGGCGCGCTCCAGCAGCGCCTCGTAGCCCTCTCCCGCGCATGCTTTTAGCCGATCGGCGCAAATTTTAGCCAGTCGTTTTGCGACGCCTAGCTCGCGCACGCTTTTGTCAAATGTACTGCCAAGCTCCTTTAGATAGGTGATATTTTTTAGCTTTTCTGGGCCAAACTCATGCGCTAGGTCGCTGCGCCAGAAAAACATCGCGTCGCTAAGCCTCGCGCGAAGTACTTTTTCATTGCCTTTTACTATAAGCGCAGGCTCGGGCGAGATGGCGTTGCTGACGACTACGAAGCGATTAGCGAGCTTACCGCCCTCAAAAACGGGAAAATACCTTTGATTTTCCTTCATCGAGGTGATGATGACCTCGCTAGGCACTTCCAAAAACTCCCGCTCAAAGCCGCCCAGCAGCGCGGTCGGATGCTCGGTGATCGCTACGACTTCGTCTAGCAGCGCCTCGTCCACCTCGACCGTTATGCCGTTTTTAGCTTCGATTTGTTTAAATTCGCTCAAAATTTTCTCTCGGCGCGCATTTTGATCGAGGATTACGCCGATTTTAGGCATCGCAGCGAAATAATCTTTTGCGTTTTTGACGGTAAATTTATCGTAGCCGACGCTTCTGTGCATGAAAATACTATCGCCACTTTCAACGTCAAATTTGTTAAATTTAACAACCTCGTCTCCAAGCAAGCACAAAAACGAGCGTACCGGGCGGATAAACTCGAATTTACCATCGCCCCAGCGCATGGATTTGCCAAAATTTAAGCCGAGCAAAAACTTCTCGATCATATCACCCAGAAGCTCAGAGCTAGGCTT
>CAUQCZ010000189.1:0-3255 GCA_963516335.1 uncultured Campylobacter sp.
CTCTAGCGGCCTTTACGATAGCCTCGGCTACGGGGTGGAAGTAGTGTTCCTCTGCACTTGCGGTCAAATTTAGTAGCTGCGCCTCGCTAAATTCTTTTTTAAACGAGTGAACCTTGACGACGCTTAGGCTGCCGTGCGTTAGCGTACCCGTTTTATCAAAGACGAAAGTATCGGCGCTCGCTAGCGCTTCGATAGATTTAGCGCCCTTTATCAGTACGCCGTTGCGGCCTGCTTTTGAGATGCTTGATTTAAAGGCGACGGGCGTGGCTAGCTTTAGCGCGCAGGAATAATCCGCCTGCAAGACGCTAGCTACTCGCGTCATATCGCGGCTAAGCAGATACGAAACGCCGGCTAGGCTTAGCGTCACGGGCACTAGCTTGTCGGCTAGCCTCGTGGCTTTTAGCCCGACGGAGGATTTTTCGTTTAGCGAGCTTTGGATGTATGATTTTATTCTCGCAGTCGCGCTCTCGGCGGCTATGCTCTCGGCCCAAATTTTTATGCGTCCGTCTTCTACGACCGTCCCGCTCATCACGCGGTCGCCGCGCTCTTTTTTGACCGGTTCTGCTTCGCCCGTCATCGAGACTTGATTTACGCTTGCGGTGCCTTCTACTATATAGCCGTCTATACCGATACTCTCGCCTGCGCCGACGACCACGATGTCGCCTACTTTGACGTCGGCGGTCGAGATTTTTTTGAGAGATTTTTCGCCGTTATTATTTATCTCGATCCAGACCTCTTCGAGGTTTGGACGGGCTAGTTCTTTGATAAGATCGTCGCTGCGATGTACGGCGCTTTCTTCCATATATTCGCCGATCGTTAGCATGAGGTTTGTGCTATTTGCGGCTAAAAAGTCGCGTCTAGCTAAGCTCACGCCGACAGCCGCGGCTTCAAGAGCCTTTGAGGTTACGCCCTCGTTTACGGCTTCGCTTGCGCCTTCTTTTAGCAAAGGAGCTGCGGCAACGAGGCTAATCGCGGCCTTTACGCCATTGCTACTGATCAGCGGAGTGAGAGCTAAAGCGGCTGCGGCTTT
The DNA here is from genome assembly GCA_963516335.1 of uncultured Campylobacter sp. Lineage (GTDB taxonomy): Bacteria > Campylobacterota > Campylobacteria > Campylobacterales > Campylobacteraceae > Campylobacter_A. The sequence goes on from CAUQCZ010000189.1 coordinate 1,031, forward strand.
GTAAATTTCAGCCTTGCTCGGCTCTTCTTTACGCTTGCTTAAATTTTTAATCGATAAATTCTCGATAAAATCTTTAATCTCATCTAAATTTGACTCAAAGCCGACCACGATGCTCTTGGCTTTTTTATTTACTCTGACGCTTTTTACGTATTTAAATTCGGAAATTTGCGCTTCCAAATGGCTCTCGTCGCAGTTTTCGCCGATGCGTTCGCAGATAAATCTAGCGCGGTTTTTGGTTAGATGCGCGATGCGAACGTTATTTTTGGGAGTCAATTTCAGCCTTTACGTCTTCAAAGCGCTCTTTTAACTCCTCAAATCCGGCTTGAAGCAAATTTGACCCCTTTACGATAGCGGAAAATATCGCCTTTTGGGCATTTTCATTGGTTAGCACGTAGGCTGCGACACCGCCTATTAGCGCGCCTTTTATGAAGCCCGCGGCATTAAAATTTGCGGGGATAAAGTCTTTTAGCGCATTATTTATGCTATTATCCAGCGCGCTTGGAGCGCCGGTAGTCTTTACCGTCGTAGTAGTCGTAGTCGTGCTACCGTCTTCGTTTAGTTGATTTATAGTTTGCGTTTCGTTTATGTAAGGGTTTTTCATTTATCTTCCTCTAAAATTTTGATTATTTTTTCCGTAGCGATTACGCCGGCGATACCGACGGCAACGGTTGCTGCAGCCGCAAGATAGCGCGCCGAGACTAGTTTATTTGATGCGCTAATAGCGCACGCCGTGACGATACCGCCTTGGATAGCGATTTTAGTCGTTTTGGCTAAGGCCTGCGTCTTGCTGACCTTGCCTTTTTTATAGTTTAGTATTTCTACGCCGCCGGCTGCCATCGCGCCGATTAGCGCGCCGCTTATTAAGTGGTCTGCCGGAAGTCTAGTGGTTGAAGTTAGCGCCATATTTTACCTTTTTTAGTGATTTCTGCCCAAATTTGCTTCGAGCGCGTTTGCGATACTGTCTGCCATCGCTTTAGTTTCCTCCGTTACGTCGGCTTTTGGCTTTAGTTCTTGAGGTTTTGCTTGTTCTTGTTCGGCTTTTGCTACCGGTTTTGCTACCGCTTTTTTAGCTTTTGGACCCGGTTTTTTTCTGCCTTGTTTTGTCCTAGCTGCTTCTTTGGCTGCTTTTTCCGCCGCTACTTCCTCGCTAGTACGCCTTTTGCGATTTTTTATTTCGCTTTTGACCTCTTCGGACGCTTTGGCAAATTTTTCCTCTGCATACTCTTTTACTTCGCTAGCCTTTTTTTGCGCATAGTCTTTTGCGTTTTGGGCAAATTCTTTGCCCTTATCTAGTCCGGTTTCAAGAGCTGATTTGATTTTTTCTTTATTGCCGAAAGCCGCGACGGCTAAACCACCCAAAATCGCACCTGCGATAAACGGTAATGCCATTTTTTATCCTTTGTGTTGAATTTTATTCTTTATCTTTGTTTTTGTCTAAATTTTTACTTAGCATCATGCTGGCTAGTCCGCCCAGCGCCAGTCCGCCGAAAAATGAAAAATTCGGGTTGTTTAAAAGCGCGACGACATCGTCTTTGCCGCCTTGCCCGGAGCTTATGCGCTCTAGCGTTTGGCTGATTTGACTAAAGCTGCTTGAATCAAAAGCGTTTAAGATATTTTCGCTTTGATTTTGAGTCGTTTGCGCCTGCTCCTCTTGGCTTGCGTTATCCGCAGCTTGAAACTGCGCGGCTAAAATTTGAGCTAGCTTTGCTTTTAGAGCCGGGATGTATTCGTTATTTGACGTAGCCCAGAGCCTAAAGCAGACGTCTTTAAAGTTTTCGTCGCCAAGGCCGTCGGTCAAATTTTCATAAAATGCGTTTAGCTCAAGCTCGTAGTTTAGGGCTTTTATAAAGCAAGCGTCAAGATCCTCGCACGCCAAAGCGTAAAAAACTTGCGGATCGGCCTGATCTGCATAAGGCTTTAAAAGCTCCAGTCCGCTTTGCCTAACGGCTAAAATTTGATCAAAAATTTCATCTTTTTTGCAGACGTTTTCGTAAAATTTTACCCCCTGCGACTCTAGTAAAAAAACCGCATTTGCGGCTTGTTTTAGCTCTTCGTTCATCTTGCGCCGCCGGTAGCTTTTTGCGCTAGGTTGTTGATTAGAGCCGAGATCTCGTGTAAATTTTCACCTTTTAGCAGATCGTCCCACATCTTTTTCGGGAAAATTTCATGGTCGTACTCTATCGTAGCCGAGCCGATTAGTTTGTTAAATTTGACGTTTTTTATGC
>CAUQCZ010000190.1:0-3249 GCA_963516335.1 uncultured Campylobacter sp.
ACTACGCTCCGATGGGCGTTTATGCTAGGCTTGACGGAAATATGATAGGCAAGACCTATTTTGACGCGCAAAATAAGCTCGCGCAAAAGAGCTATTTTACCGCAGACGCAAAAGTGGGCTATCTGAATGGAAATTTTGACGTGTATTTTTACGTCAAAAATTTGACCGACAAAGAGTATTTCTCGCACGTTAGAGACAGGGCGCGCAACGTCTTGACGACTTACGGCAAGGGCAGGACGCTGGGTATCGGCGTAAGATATAGTTTTTAAATTTAGCAAATCTCAACACAAAGGATAAAAAATGAAAAAAAGTTTAGCTCTACTAGCTATTTTAGGCGCATTTAGCGTAGCAAGCGCGCATGATTTTTGGCTATTTGGACAAAACGGCGAAAAAGCTAGCGTAGATATAGGTTTCGGGCATGATTTTCCAAAATCAGAACCGATTGACGCCGAGCGCGTAAATAACTTTGAAGCGCCCGTGATCCTTGGTAAAGACGGCAAGGTCACGCTAAAACAAAGCGGAGAGAACTATCACTACGAGGGCGCGAAACTAAAAGACGGCACGTACGCGATTACCGGCGAATACAAGCCTACATTTTGGACGGAAGATACCGATGGCAAATGGCACATGGGCGGCACTAAAGAGACGATAAAAAATGCTAAATTTTGCCGCCGCGCTACGATGAGCGCAAAAAGCGTCATAAACGTCGGCGCAGAAGACGACTTTATAACCAAATCAACGGGACAACGCCTAGAAATCGTGCCTCTAGCAAATCCTGCAAAATTTAAAGTCGGCGAGCCATTTAAAGTAAAGGTGCTATTTGAAGGAAAGCCTTTAAAAGTCGCTACCATTGACGGTACGTTTGACGGATTTTTAAAAGACAAAAGCGCGTTTCATGCAACAACCGATCTAAAAGGAGAAACCGAGGTTTTAGCGCTTAGATCGGGAAAATGGGTACTAAAAGTAGTACATAAATTCCCTTATGCAGACGCTAAAAAATGCGACGAAGAGACGGCGATCGCCTCTTTTACGTTTGAAGTAAAATAAATTTCGATTTGACCGCCTTGAACGCTCGGGCGGTCAAATTTTAAGGATTTTAGATGAATCTTAGCGATGCAAAGATCGGAAATTTATACGAGATAAAGGGGCTAAAAGCAGACGGTAAATTGCTTTTAAAGCTGCTTGATATGGGCTTTATAAACGGAGCCGTCGTTGAGGCGGTAAGACTCGCTCCGCTTCTTGATCCCATAGAGTTTAAAATTCAGGACTGTTTGATATCGCTTAGAAAAAGCGAAGCGGCGTTAGTGGAGGTCGAAGTTTGCAAATAAAAGTAGCTCTTGCGGGGCAACCAAACTGCGGCAAGTCCACCGTATTTAATATGATAAGCGGCATACGCCAGCATATCGCAAACTACCCAGGCGTTACCGTTGATAAAAAATCGGGATTTTTTAGCGTAGCAGACGTGGATGTCGAGATGGTTGATCTGCCGGGTACTTATTCGTTTAGTTCGTATTCGCTTGAAGAAAAAGTCGCGAAAGAATTTATCGTAAACGAAAAGCCTGACGTTATTTTAAACATCATCGACGCTTCAAATTTAAAGCGAAATTTATATCTAACCTTTCAGCTGCTTGAAATCGGCATCCCAGTCGTCATCGTCTTAAATATGCTAGACGTAGCCAAAAGACGCGGCATAATCATAGACTCCGGCAAAATAGCTCAAATTTTAAAATGTCCCGTAATCTGTGCTAGCGCATCAAAAGGCGAAGGCAAGGCTGAAATTTTAGACATTTTAAGAAATGCTAAAAATCTAAAACAAAACTACGAAGAATTTAAGGTAAATTACGAGGATTTGGAGCCTTTTGTTTTAGAGTTGCAAAATAGCGTTTCTTTAGATAAAGGCGTAAGCGTAAGATGGCTTTGCGTAAAAGCCCTTGAGAACGACGCTTCAGCCTTAAATTTGCTAAAAAACTCTAACGCCGAGATAGAAAATTTGACGGCGGAGCAAAGGGCTAAATTTAGCGAAAAAACGGGCAAAAGCAGTGAGGGCTATTTGGCTGCGCTTAGATACGAAAACGCGAGCATAGTTTTTAGCGAGTGCGTAAAAGAGACCAAGAAAAATCAAGCCACGCTAACGGACAAGATAGATAAAATAATTCTAAATCGCTGGCTTAGCTTTCCGATCCTTTTTGCCATTATTTTTGCGATTTACGAGAGTAGTATAGTTTTTGGTTATAAGCTCACGAACTACACTTGGCCGCTGCTTGCGGCTATCAAAAATTTCGTCTCCGATATCTCGCCCGAGCCTGATATCGCCAAAGTGCCGCTTATAACAGACGCCGCTATATGGCTGATAAATTCCGCCGTAGCGCTTTTAAACTACCTGCCGATATTTTTTATACTTTTTGCAATGATCGCGATTTTGGAGGATGTCGGATATATGCCAAGGATGGCGTTTATCCTAGATAAATTTTTAAAAAATTCGGCCTACACGGGCAAAGCACCTTACCGCTGGTGCTCGGCGGGGCATTTGTAGGAGGCTGTGCGGTGCCGGGCGTCATGTCTACTAAAGGCATCGCCGATGATAGAGCCAGGATGGCTACTATACTTACCGTTCCTTTGATGAACTGCCTAGCTAAGGTGCCTTTTTATACGCTGCTTTTGGGCGCATTTTATACGACTACGACCGTGGCGGCGGACGGGAGCAAAAGCATAGACGCTTCGCAAATGAGTGTGATGATGTTTTATATCTCGACCGTTACGATGTTATCGGCGCTTTTGATAGCCAAATTTTTAACTTCGACGATTTTAAAGACGAGAGAAACCGCGCCCTTCGTGATGGAGCTGCCGCCTTATCACCTGCCGACGTTTAAGGGCGTCGTGATAAGAGCGTGCGAGCGCGTGTGGCTGTATATCAAAAAGGTTTGTACGATCGTCATTGCCGTAGCCGTGATACTCTTTGCGCTTTTGCAGTTTCCGGGACTTTCAAACGAAAAGCAGGAGCATTACGCAAGCGAGGAAGCCAAAGCTTTGGCAAATTTCGACATGGCCGCGAAAAAATCAAGTTATTACGCAAGCGTAGACAGTAGAGAAAAGGTCGCGCAATTACTAAATTTCTATGACGGATACAAAGCCAAAAAGATGGGCGGCGGCAAAGGAATAGACGAAAAATATGAGGCCAAGAACCCTGAGTTTTACAAATTTATAATGCCAAAATCCGATCAATACGCAAAACATATAATTTCAGCACTT
>CAUQCZ010000191.1:0-3243 GCA_963516335.1 uncultured Campylobacter sp.
CAACATGAGCGCGGGCGGGGCGATAACCTATCCTTTGAGCGAGGTGTTTTTGGTTACGCCCGTTTGCTCGCACTCGCTCACGCAGCGTCCAGTCGTGCTTCCGCGCGGATTTGAGATCAAATTTAAAACCGCAAGCGCGGCGGTGCTGGTTATCGACGGGCAGGAGCGGTACAAAATGGGCGAGCTTGAGAGCGTGAGCATGACGCTAAGCGCGAACACGGCGCGGCTAATCCGCCACGTCGGGAGAGATTACTTTCAAATTTTAAAAGAAAAGCTACATTGGGGTTATAATGATTGAGCGGATTTTGATAAAGCAAAATTTGAGTTTTGAAAACGTTGAGTTAAATTTCGGGCGCGGACTTAGCGTCTTTACCGGCGTGAGCGGCGCGGGTAAATCGGTCCTGATGGGCTCGATAATGGCGGTTTTAGGGTTAAAAGACAGCGAAGCAAAGCTGATCGAGGCCGACGTCTCGCATAAATTTAACCTTGAGGAATTCGGTCTTGAGAGCGAGGAGATAAATACCTTTAAGCTTTTTCGCGACAAAACGACGCGGTATTTTATAAACTCGCAAGCCGTTTCTAAAAAAAATCTAGCCAGCATCGCCAAAGAGCACGTCAAATACCTATCCGCAAAGGAAATAAACGAATTTGAAAATGATAGATTTTTAAATTTGCTAGATGCTTTGCAAGCGAAAAAAGACGCTAAATTTAACGAAATTTTGAGCGAATTTAGGCTCAAATTTGACGAATTTAGCCAAATTTCACGCGAGCTAAAAAAAATAATCGACGAAGAAAAAAGAGTGGAGGAGCTAAAGGAATTTGCCTCCTTTGAAATCAACAAAATAGAGAGCGTGAACCCGAAGATCGGCGAATTTGACGAGCTAATGGAGCTAAAAAAGCGCCTAAGTAAAAAGGATAAAATTTTAGAAGCGTGGAATAGGGCGGAGCAAATTTTTAATTTCGAGCAATCCGTAGTGGATGCGCTAAACATCAGCGACGTCGATAGTAGCTTTTTTGAAGAGGCGATGAACGAGCTGCGAGTAGCGCGCGAAAATCTAAACATGGACGAGCTAGAAGACGTAGATATCGAGGCCGTGCTAGACCGCATCGAGGCGATAAACTCGCTCGTGCGCCGTTACGGCGGTGAGGAAGAGGCGCTCCAGACGCTAAAAACGCGAAAGGCAGAGCTTGCAAGGTACGAAAATATAAGCTTTGAAAAGAGCGAGCTGGAGCGTAAATTTAAGCAAAACGAAACTGCAGTAAACGCGCTGGCGGACAAAATCAGCCAGGCTCGCGCGGCAAATTTAAAGGAGCTTGAAGCGCTCATAAATTCGTTTCTAAAAGAGCTTTATATGAGCGAGATTTCATTAAAGATAAATAGCAAAACCCTGGACGCCGCCGGCAGGGACGAGGTAAATTTGAGCCTAAACGAGACGGCGCTAAAAAATCTAAGCTCGGGCGAGCTAAACCGCTTAAGGCTAGCTTTTATCGCGAGCGAAAGCAAGATCACCGGAGGCGGCGAGGGCGTCATAATCCTAGATGAAATAGACGCGAATCTAAGCGGAAAAGAGGCGATGAGTATCGCAAACGTGCTGCTAAATTTGGCCGAATTTTATCAAATTTTCGCTATCTCGCATCAGCCGCAGCTAAGCTCTAAGGCCGATTCGCATTTTCTAGTCGAAAAGCGCGGCGAAACCTCGAACGTAAGGGAGCTAAAAAACGAGGAGCGCGTGAGCGAGCTGGCTCGTATGATAAGCGGCGAACGCATTACCGAGGAAGCGATAAATTTCGCTCGTCAGCTTTTGGTTGTTTAAGTTTGGCTTAAAATTTAGGTTGAAAAAAGAAAAGTAATGGTATATTCTCGAAAATTTTTAAATGGATATTTATGGAAAAAAGTAAAATTTTAATAGTAGAAGACAACAAAGCCTTAGCAAAGCTAATCGCTAAAAAGATGGAAGATAATACTGAAATGCAAGTGGACGTCGCTCACAGCTTAGCCGAAGCGCAGGCGTTTCTTACGAAGGCTAAGGATTATTTTATAACTTTGCTCGATTTAAATTTGCCCGATGCTCCAAACGGCGAAGTGGTCGATTTCGTAGCGTCTAAGGGCTTACCGATTATAGTTTTAACGGGCAGTATGGACGATAAGACTAGAGAGACTTTTATGGACAAGGACATCGTGGACTACGTCTATAAGGGAAATATGAGCGACGTAAATTATATATTTCATATGATAGATAGGCTAAAAAACAACAAGCAGTATAAAGTCATGGTAGTAGAAGACGTAATGCAGACTAGAAACGACGTAAAAAAAATATTGCAGAATTTGCAGTTTCAAGTATTTACGGCGGCTCACGGCGAAGAAGCGATGAATTATTTTGCCGATAATCCCGATATAAAACTCGTGGTTTCTGATTACGGTATGCCGGTAAAAGACGGTTTGGAGGTTTTAAAAGAGCTAAGGGAGCAAAAAGATAAAAACGAACTAGGCGTTATAATGATGACTAGCGCGAACGAAAACGTTAGCGGCGCGGTATTTTTGAAAAATGGAGCTAATGATTTTATCGCTAAGCCGTTTTTAAAAGAAGAGCTTATTTGCCGCGTAAATAATACAATAGAAAATATGGAAAATATCAATAAAATCGCAAATTTCGCCAATAAAGATTTTCTAACTGGATTATTTAATAGAAGGTATTTTTACGACGATATGCAAGAGTACTTGGCGAGTTTGGAAGAAAATCCTATGCCTTACGCCGCAGCCGTGATCGATGTAGACGGGCTTAAAAATATCAACGATAAATACGGACAAGATAGCGGCGATAAAATTTTAAAACTACTGGCTAAAAAATTAATCGACGACACCAAAAGCAGCGATATAGCGGCTAGATTCGGCGGCGGAGAATTTTGCGTTTTATTAAAAAACGTATCGCAAGAAGACGCGGTTAAATTTTTCGTCGGATTAAGAGCTGCAATAGCATCCAATCCGGTAAATATAAAAAACGAATCGGTTAAAATTTCGGTTTCCATAGGCGTTACTTTCGGTAAAAGCGATTATAACGTCGACGAGATTTTGGAGCTTGCCGATGAGGCTCTTTACAGAGCTAAACAAAATGGTCGAAATAGGGTGGAAATAGCCTGATGATAATAGACACGCATTGTCATCTGTATGACAAAAGCTTTGACGGCTACCTTGCGCAAGTTATCAAAAACGACCTTAAAAACGGTAACGGCGGAGTACTGATA
>CAUQCZ010000192.1:0-3225 GCA_963516335.1 uncultured Campylobacter sp.
AGATGAGATTTCGCCAAATACCATTATCCTAGCAGCTGGTGGTATAAATTTATCAAATGTAAAAGAATACGCAAAAGCCGATGCGATAGTAACGTCAGCTATGTATTCAAAAGGCGTTGCTGATATCAGCACCAGACTTGAGATTTTATAAATTTTTACAATGACCGATATAGCAAAACATCTATCAAAGTTAAAAATTTACAGAAAATGCATTTTGGCTCTGGAATTTGAACGATACGCAACAAAAAATTAACATTTTTTATTTCAAATTTATCTCATAGCTACAAGCAAAAATACAAACTAATAAAGTTAAATTTTCTAATTTGTTTTCTCTAAAAAATAATAACACTTATATTTCGCTTTACACCATGTGCATATAAAACTCAATTAAAATTTTAAAATTTATAAACAAGCGCATCACACTTTTAAATTCAGTAACAAACGATAACGAGTGAGTAAGATTTATAATTTGCCTAGAAATTTTCAAATTCCAGGCAAATTTAAGTCAAGCCTACCTTCTAACGACATGCAAAAACTGCATATGTTTGCGGTACTGCTCGATTACGTCGTTTATCAGCGTGGCCTCGCTCCAACCAAGCACGTCGTAGTCCTGGCCGCCCTCTTTTAGATAGACCTCGGCTCTGTAGTAAAGATCGTCGCCCTCAAGCTCCCTCGTGTAGTCCGGGCTCTGGCTTTTGGTGAGATATACGCCATATCTAAAGTCCATCTCGTCGCCAAGCCCGACGTTTAAATTTACGAAATTTTCAGCTTTTGTTACATTTGCCTCAAGGCCGTTTTTGGCAAATTCATCTTTTAACTCGTTAAAGGCTTTTAGCACGACTTCGTTTAGAAATTTACTACCGTCTTTTTTGCTAGGTAGCGTGATGATCGCGCTTAGTCGCTCTTGCCAAGGCTTTGAAAGATCGCTAAGAGGCATATTATTAAAGTTATTTGTCTCTTTTTTGGTTACATCCACGCGCAGCGCCTTAAATAGCCCGTAAATGGCGCCAAGTAGCACTATGGCAAACGGCAACGCCGTAGTTATCGTAAGTGCTTGAAGCGAGCCAAGGCCGCCGGCTAGCATCAAAAATGCCGCCACGACGCCCACTGTAACGCCCCAAAAGACCTTTTGCCAAACCGGCGTATCGTCCTTGCCGTTTGAGCAAAGCATGTTCATCACGATCGCCGCTGAGTCGGCCGAAGTGATGAAAAATATGACGATCATAAAGACTGCGATCGTGCTTAGCAAGCTTGAAAAGCTAAATTTTTCTAAAAACATAAAAAGCGCCGAAGCCGAGTCGGAATTTACGGTCGTTGCAAGCTCGCTAAAGCCACTTTGCACAAGCGCGATCGCCGAGTTACCAAAAAAACTCATCCAGGCAAATGTAAAGCCGGTTGGCACGAAAAGTACGCCGATCACAAATTCTCTTATCGTCCTACCCTTTGAAATTTTGGCGATAAAAAGCCCCACAAACGGCGACCAAGATAGCCACCAAGCCCAGTATAGCAGCGTCCAACCGCCAAGCCAGCTCTCGTTTTGCCTCTCATAGGCGTAGAGGTTAAAGGTGTTTGAAATAAGCGTCGAGACGTAGTCGCCGCTGTTTTGCACAAACGACTTTAAAAGCTGCGTCGTATCGCCTAAAAATAGTATCAAAAACATAAAACATATAGCTAGCGCGATATTTGAGTTTGATAAAATTTTAATCCCCTTATCAACGCCGCTTGCCGCTGAGATGGTCGCTGCAAAACAAAGCACTATTAGAAGCGTGATATGCATAGTCGGCAGGCCAAAAACGTGCGTAAGGCCGGCATTTACCTGAAGTACGCCGTATCCTAGCGAGGTCGCTACGCCAAAAAGCGTCGCTACGACGGCAAATGTGTCGATAGCGTTGCCGATCTTGCCGTAAATTTTATCGCCGATTATCGGATAAAACGCTGATCTAAGCGTGAGCGGCAAGCCGTGTCTGTACGAGAAAAAGGCAAGAATTAACGCCACGATAGCATAGACCGACCATGCGCCCATACCCCAGTGAAAGAAGGTGATATTCATCGCAAGCTTTTGCGCTGCGATAGTTTGCGCGTCGCCGACCGGCGGATTTAGATAGTGCATGAGCGGCTCGGCCACGCCAAAAAACACAAGTCCGATGCCCATACCGGCGGCAAAAAGCATAGAAAACCACGAGATATTTTTGTGCTCCGGCTTTACGTGATCGGCTCCCAGTTTGATCTCGCCAAGCTTGCTAAAGCCAAGGATAATGATGCTTAGAAGTATGACGGCGACGGCCAGGATGTAAAACCAGCCGAATTTCGCTGCGATGTAGTTTTGCATACCTTTAAAAAACTCATTTGAGAATTTTGGAAATATTGCTGCAAATGCCGTTATTAAAAATATGACAACAAGCGATGGGATAAATACCGAATTGTTAAATTTCGACCTTTGAAATTTGATCATTTTTCTCCTTTTTTGTAAATTTCATTTTCCTTTTAAAATAACAAAAAAGAGTAAATAGGTCAAATTTACTCCTTAAGTTTTTGGCTAAATTTAAGGAGCAAACCACTGCAAAAAGGCGTTTTGAAAAAATTTACACTAAATTTATCTGTAGTCTATTTTCGCGCTTTTAGCTTTTGTGACTCCAAAGATGATCGCAACGATAAAAGCTATGCCAAATGTGATATAAAGTATGACGGTCGGCTTCTCTACCTCGATGCGAGATATCGCCACCTCCTCGCCGCTAGCGACGTAAACCATGAAAAATACCGCAAAAAACACGGCAAAAAGCGCAAATAAGCAAAGTAGAAAAACCAGCAAAGTGACGCCGCAGACGGGTTTTTCAAAAATAAGCAATAAGAGTTGAAAGGGTATTTCTTTAAATTTAAAACCAACATATTAATCCAAGATAAAATCACAGGGTGGCTTTTACAAAATGAGAAGCGACGGAGAAAAGCTACTCGGTCCTTGCGGGTCTCTTCATTTTTTCGTGATGCCTCACTACTCAATCACCGTTCGCGCTTTCCCTCTTTTAGGCACTACGCAACTGTTTCTTGTGAAGCTACAAACAAAGTGCATAAGAGCATAATATGCTAAAAAGTTGGGCTACTCACTCCCACACTTCTACCAGCATGGAAAATGCAGGGGTAGCGAAGCGAAGTATAAAATCGCACTCAACTTATGTTGTTTTTGCTTTCTTGTTTTTGGTTTTTGACCGAGCAACTACAAGCCAAACG
>CAUQCZ010000193.1:0-3218 GCA_963516335.1 uncultured Campylobacter sp.
GTATAAAAGTAGGCATAGGCCCAGGCTCCATCTGCACCACTCGTATAGTCGCGGGCGTAGGCGTACCGCAAATTTCAGCCATCGACGACTGCGCTACGCAGGCTAAAAAATACGGCATCCCGGTTATCGCAGACGGCGGCATAAAATACTCCGGCGACCTAGCTAAAGCCCTAGCCGCCGGCGCTAGCTGCATCATGGTCGGTAGTCTGCTAGCAGGCTGCGACGAGAGTCCGGGAGAGATGATAACCTTTCAAGGACGCCAGTATAAAACCTACCGCGGCATGGGCAGCATCGGCGCGATGACTAAAGGCAGCAGCGACAGGTATTTTCAAGAAGGCACCGCGCAAGACAAACTCGTACCCGAGGGTATCGAAGGCCGCGTGCCGTATGCGGGCTCTATAAAAGACGTCGTGCATCAGATGGTAGGCGGCCTGCGAAGCTCGATGGGTTACGTGGGCGCAAAGGATATCGCGGACTTTCAAGAAAGAGCCGAGTTTGTGGAGATCACGAGCGCGGGACTAAAAGAAAGCCACGTCCATGACGTAGTAATCACGCAAGAAGCCCCTAACTACAAAGTCAATTAGTGCTAAATTTAAAAACCGGCAAGGTAAAATTTAATGAGCCGCTTTATCTGGAAAGCGGCCGAATTTTACCCGAATTTGAACTAGCTTACGAAACGTACGGCGAGATAAACGAGGATAAAAGCAACGTCATAGTCGTCTGCCACGCGCTAACGGGCAGCCACCATGCGGCGGGCAGATACGAAAACGAGCAGAAATTCGGCTGGTGGGACGCGCTAGTGGGCGATGGCAAGGGCATAGATACGAGCAAATTTTTCGTCATCTGCGTAAATATCCTCGGCTCAAATTTCGGCTCGACAAATCCGCTCAGTATCGAAAAAAGCACGGGCAAACAGTATCGTTTGCGCTTTCCGGTGCTAACCATCAGCGACGTAGTAAAAGCGCAGATAAGGCTTTTTAAGCACCTAGGCATCGAGCGAGCGCATGCAGTCGTGGGCGGTAGCCTAGGCGGTATGCAAGCGCTTTGCTTTGCGATCGAGTTTCCAAATTTTGCTAAAAACATCATCATCCTAGCAAGCACCTATCAATGCAAGGCCTGGGCGATCGCGTTTAACAAAATCGCGATCGAGGGCATCCTGCGCGATCCTGGCTTCAAAGACGGCCAGTACGACGAAAACGACATCGCCGCACAGGGATTAACCGGCATGGCGCTAGGACGCATGGCAGGGCACATCAGCTTTCTTACGCCTAGCTCCATGGACTCTAAATTCGGCCGCAATTACGTCGAGACCGACGGTCTTTACGAGCTTACGGGGCGGTTTCAGGTCGATCGCTATATGGAGTACAACGGCCGCGGCTTTCCTAAGCGCTTTGACCCGCTGAGCTACCTTTACATCGTAAAGATGATGAATATCTTTGACTGTACGCGCCACTACGACGACCTAGCGCACGCTCTTTCGCCCATTTGCGCCAAAGTTACGCTTATAGCATTTAGCGGCGATATGCTGTTTCCGCCAAGCTGTATGCGGCAGATGTACGAGACGCTGCAGGGTATCGGCAAGGCGTGCGACTATCACGAGATAGACAGCGACTACGGCCACGACGCATTTTTGGTCGAAGTAGATAAATTTGAAAAAATCATAAAAAAGGTTTTAGATGAGTGAAAATTTAAGCGAGGATTTTGAGAGCAAACTCGCCAAAGCAAATGAAATTTTAAAACAACTCGGCGATGAAAATTTAAGCCTAGAGCAAAGCGTCAAGCTGCACAAAGAGGGCAAAAAGCTACTCGAGGAAGCAGACAAGATCCTGCAAAACGCAAAGCTAGTGGTAAAGGACGCAGACGATGAATAACGCTACCGCAGCCGTTTGCGCCCTGCAGCTACCGACCCAGCCCATGAGCGAGTCGAGGCTAGATTATTATTTTAGGATTTGCGCGGGCGAAGGCGCTAGGCTCGTGGTGCTTGGAGAGTACGTGCTAAACAGCTTTTTTAAAGAACTCGAGCTTATGCCAAAAAGCCTCATCAAGGAGCAAAGCGAGCGCAAAAAACACGCGCTTGCCGCGATGGCGCAAAAATACAATCTAGAAATCCTAGCCCCGCTTGTGCTACCCAAAGGCAAAGGCTTCGTCAAGGTCGCGGCGAGATTTAGCCCTGCATCCTCGCGCTTTTACGAACAGCAGATCTTGATGCCCTACCCGCACTGGAACGAGGCGAAATTTTTTGCCAACAAAGATGAGGGCGAGCTAAATTTACCCGTCTTTAGCTACGAGAAATTTAAAATCGGCGCGATGTTTGGCTTTGAGGCGCATTTTGACGCGACGTGGGCGTATATGGCGCGCAAGAAAGTCGATGCCGTCGTGGTCCCCACCGCGTGCACGTTTTTTAGCGAGACGCGCTGGGAGGAGCTGCTAAAAACCCGCGCCTTTACAAACAACGTCTACGTTTTACGCGTAAACCGCGTCGGCAACCACAAGGCCGCTAGCGGCGAGCAGTGGAGCTTTTACGGCGATTCGATGCTTATTAGCCCCTTTGGCGAGGTGGTTTCACGCCTAGGCAAAAACGAAGAGATGATGGTAGCAAAACTCGAAAAAAAAGAACTGAGCGACGCTAGAAAGACTTGGGAATTTTCTAAAATTTTAGAAAAAAGATTTAAGTAGCGCTTAAGTGAGCTTTTGATTTACGGCGGTTAGGCCCGCTGTTTGCTTATGCTTTAGCGTAGCGTTTGTCTTTTTACGCCGCACTTATAAATTTAACGTAGATAAAATTTGGCGCGGCGGGATTACATTTCATTTTTAAAATTTATATATTGTTAATCTTTTATTTTAGTCTTAGATTTGATATTTATAAATGTAGCGCCAAACCAAAATGAGTCATGAGAAAATTTAACGCAGATCGCCAAAAAGGCATAGACGGCGCAAATAGAACTAGCTAAAATCAGTTAAGAGGACTTACGGGAAAACGTCCTAACAACAAGCTGATAGCTCAGGAAGCGCAAAAGCGCGGCATATACTAAAGTAAAAGGCTAGAGCGCGCTTCTAGCCTTTGGTTTTTCGTTATTTGCCGCTAAATTTAGCCTAAAATACGTCAAATTTGACGCCTTAAAATTTACAAACATCCAAATTTTGTCGGCGTCCTTTGAGCCGTAAATTTAGCCCCATCTAGCCAAAATGTCTGCGTTTTTAGCGTAGTCGCCCTGTCC
>CAUQCZ010000194.1:0-3202 GCA_963516335.1 uncultured Campylobacter sp.
CCACGGGAAAGGTGCTAGTTAGCTCCACGATACCCGCAGCCCCCAGCTCGTTACACCATTTTGAGTTAAACATTATGCGCGTTTTGCTCGGATCTAAAATTTTAAACACCTGCTCCTCGTAGGTTTTGGCGTTTTTCTTAACGGTATCCGCATCAAGCTTTTTTCTAGTCGCCGATTTGCCGCTAGGATCGCCGATTTGCCCGGTAAAGTCGCCTATTAAAAACTGCACTATCGCGCCGTGCTTTTGTAAAAAAGCCATCTTTTGAAGCACTACGGAGTGTCCTAGGTGCAAATCCGGAGCCGTCGGGTCAAAGCCTGCTTTAACGTAGAAATTTTCGCCTTTTTCGTAGTAGTTTTTTACTAAATTTTCTATGCGCTCCTCGTCTATCATCTCGGCGACGCCTTTTTTTATCTCGCTCATTATTTTGCTCAAATTTTCGCCCATTTTCTCTCCTAAATTTATTAATGTCCGTATGCGTCGTCAAGCGACACGAAGTCAATGATCTTGTAGCGATCTTTTAGCCGCTCTTTTATTTCGTTCACGTTTAAATTTTCGCCAAGTTCGATCGTTAGCTCGAAAAGATCGGCCGTAGCCTCTCTGGTTTCGGTGAGGCTGATCGTTACGAGGTCGATTTGCATTTTTGCCATAAAAGTTAAAAACTCGGCTAGCGACCCGCGTCTGTTTTCAAGGCTCAAAATAATCTTAAATCTATGCGGAGCAATCTTCGTCCATTTGACGAAAATCATCTCGTTTTTCTCTTCGGCCAGCTTCATAAACCGTTCGCAAAGCTTGTGATGAACGGTAACGTGATGGTAGTTTCTAAAGCCCACGATATCGTCGCCGCGCTTTGGATTGCAACAATAATCAAACTCTACGCTATTTATTTTGTGGTTCGAGTAGATTACGATATTTTCAAATTTTTGCTTTTTTACGTTATATTTATCCGTTAGCGCGATGGCAAACGGACGGTCTTTTTTTACGTATTTTTTTAGCGCGTTTACGATGTCTTGTAAGTAAACCGAGTCAAATGCGGCCTTAAAAATCTTCTTGGTTAAATTTTCGCTATCCACCCACTGCGATATCGTTTCGGAAGGAACGCCGAAAATCCCGCTTAAAATCTCAAGCGCGACCATATTGTTGATATCTCTTATCTTTTGCTTGCAGTATGAGCGTATCGTAGCTCTAGCCTTGCCCGTTTTTACGCTGCTTAGCCACGAACAACGGTATTTTGGCTCATCGCCCGTTACGATGCTCACTATGTCGCCGTTTTTTAGCTCCGTTAGTAGCGGCACTCGCATACGGTTTACATAGGCCTCTTTTGCATACAGTCCTACTTGCGTATGTATCTCGTAAGCATAATCAAGCGCGGTCGCGCCGCGAGGAAGCGTAAATATATCTCCCTTTGGCGAATAAACCGCGACGTCTTCTACGTAGAGGCTATCTTTTGCGTATTCGTAGAGCTCCTCCGGATTTTCGTTTGCCTCTTCTATGCCGTTTTCTATACCGCTGATGTCGCTTAGCCAGTCTAGTTTTGGGTTTAAAAAGCCGCCGCTTTTATATTTCCAGTGCGCCGCGACGCCGTAATCTGCGGTTTTATGCATATCAAAGGTACGAATTTGCACCTCAAAGATGCTTTTGTTATCAAATATCGTCGTGTGTATGGTTTGGTAACCGTTTTGCTTAGGAAGCGCGATATAGTCTTTAAAACGCGATATTAGAGGATTAAAATTTATATGTAAATTTCCAAGCACCAAATAGCAATCCTGCGGCTCTTTAACCAGCACGCGAGCGGCTAGCAGATCCAGCACCTCCTCTATAGAGATACCTTTTCGCTGCATTTTTAGATAGATAGAGTAGTGATGCTTGACGCGTTTTTGTATCTCAAAGTCTGTTTCGCTAAAACCGTTTTCAAGCAAAATTTGAAAAATTTTATCGGTAAACGCATTTAGCTTTAGTACGAGCTGCTGCTTATGCTCGTTTAAATAATCGTCTATTTTTTTGTATTCTTCCGGCAAAGCGTATTTAAAACTGAGATCGTCAAGTACGTTTTTTATGGACGAGATACCTAATCTATGCGCGATAGGAGCATAAACCATAAGCGTCTCTTCGGCGATTCGCTTTTGCTTTTCGGGGCGCAATGCCTCTAGCGTTAGCATATTATGCAGTCTATCGCAAAGCTTCACCACGAGCACCCTCACGTCCTCGATCGATATAAGCAGCATCTTACGAAAGGTCATGGCTGACGCCGCCAGGCGTTCGTTTGACTCCGAGCTAGCCAGCTTATCCTCTCTGATGGCTACGATTTTAGTTAGTCCTTCGACTAGCTTTGCTACCTCTTCGCCAAAGTCCTCCCGTACGCTTTCTATCGATCTATCCGTATCCTCGACCACGTCGTGCAGCAAAGCGGCTATAACCATAGCCTCATCAGCGCCCATATGCGCTACGATGCAGGCTACTAGGATAGGGTGTATCGCGTATGGTTCGCCGCTTTTTCTAAACTGTCCGGCATGAGAGATGACGCAGCACTCGACGGCGCGCTCTAAATTCGGAGTAAAGCACACTAGCGAGCTAAGTAGCGCACGCGCCTGCGATACGTCTTTGCATGCAAGTACGTCGTCTATTAGCTGCTCTAGTAAAAATCCGCTATTTGGCTGCTTCAACTATACCCTCTAAAGCTATTTTGCCCTCGGCTATCTCGCGCAATGCGATATCGGCAAATTTCATCTTGCTAACGTCGATATCAAGCAGGCTTTTTGCTCCGCCGGCTAGCGCCTCGGCTCTTTTGGCTACGACTAGAGCGAGCTTATATCTATCGTCCCCGACGAGTTTTAAAGCTCTTGCCGCTACTTCTTCAGATCTCATTTATTCTCCTTAAATTTAGTTTCTCACGACGGAGCAAAACGCGCTCTCGTCGCCTTGTATGATTTTAAGCAAATTCCCGTCTTTAAACATATTACAGACTAAGATCGGTAGCGAGTTGTCTTTAGCTAGCGCTATGGCCGTATCGTCCATCACTTTGATATCGTCGCTCATAGCAAGCTCGTAGTTTAGCTCTTTTAGCAGCGTCGCATCTTCGAATTTATTCGGATCTTTATCGTAAACGCCGTCTACTTTCGTAGCTTTGATTATCATATTAGAATCAATCTCGATAGCGCGCAAAGTCGCAGCCGTATCGGTAGTGAAAAACGGATTTCCCGTACC
>CAUQCZ010000195.1:0-3198 GCA_963516335.1 uncultured Campylobacter sp.
CTCTTCGACTTTTTTTTCTTCAGGCTTTGGCGGTACGGGATCAGGCTCAGGCGGCTTGTTGGTGGTATCAGGTTTGGGTTCTTCTTTTTTAACCTCTTCCTCTTTTTTTATAGGCTGTGGTTTTTCTTCTTTTACGACCTCTTTTTTAGGCTCTGGTGCTTTTACGGTAACATCCGGTTCACGCTCGACTATCATGATATCCATAAAGGCATCTTTGGTATCGGTATATTTTTTCGGCTCTTCCTTAAAGTATGTAAGCTTGATAAAAATACCGATTATTATGCAAAAATAAAGAAAAGCCGACAGCACAAAGTAGCCGGAAGTGTTAAATTTGAGGTCAAATTTATCCATTAGTCTGAAGCGCTACCTTTGTAAAACCAGCGTTTTTTACGCTTTTTAAAACAAACATTACATCGTCATATATAAGACTTTTGTCGGCCTTAATGTAAACGGGCGAATTTTTATCGTATCTTGCTCCGATAAGTACGATGTTATCGGGAAGCTCGCGCAAATCCATAGTGTTTTGATCTATCCTAACCTTTTTTGTAGCATCCACGATAACGGTTAAATCTTTTTTTTGGGCTGAAGAGGCTTTGGTCTTTGAGCCGTCCGGCAATAAAATTTGTTCATCGTAAACAATGGTAGGCGTAGTAACCATAAGAATCGCCAGCAAAACTAGCATGATATCCACAAGCGGAGTTATGTTTAACTCCGGGGTTTCGTCAAGATTTATCATTGATCTTCTTTAAGCGTTACGAGAATATCCACCTCTCGCTTAATCACGCCCATAAGCTCGTAAGCTTTCCTCTTGATAAGCAAGCTAAACGTGTAAGCAGGTATCGCTACAAATATACCCGCTCCGGTTGCCACTAGCGCCTCGCTGATAGCAGGAGCTATAACGTTTAGAGAAGAATTTCCGCCGCCTTGTCCAAGCTGAGAAAAGGTCTCCAAGATAGAAACAACCGTGCCAAAAAGTCCGATAAAAGGCGACGTAGAGGCAACTATACTAAGCCAAGTAATACCGCTGGTTGCATTTCGCTCAGCGATACTAACGGCGACCGAGAGCTTCTCTCTAGATATCGAGCCGCTTACGAACCGCTTTAAAATGGATTCATTTAAAACATGTTTCGACCCGCCCATTAATAACGACTCAAGAGCATTTTGTTCTTTTTTTTGCCATGACCTAAGCCCTGCCATACGAGAAAACAGTATAGTAAGGCTTATAATGAAATAAAAAGAAAGCCAGCTAAGCACGAATATAGTAATAAAACTACTTCTAGATAAGTCCAGCCACTATCTTGCCCGAGCCATGCTGTCTAGTTTTGCCACAGTAGCAGCCATAGCGTTGTTCTCACTACTCATACCGGCAATTAAATCCTTTGCCTTTTGCAATGAATTTGCTATCTCGCTCTCAGAATTTCCCGACACGTGAACGGCGCCGTCGGCGAGGATAGTCGCCTTGCCCTCATTTATCTCGGCATAGCCCCAGTTTATCGCGACGGCATCATGGCTTTTATCTTCGCTCTCAATGTCTATAACCCCAGCCTTTAAAAGCGATATAAGCGAGGCGTGTCCGGGCAAAACTCCAAACTCGCCCTCACTGCCCGGCAAAACTACGCTTTTAATATCGTTTGAAAACACTAAACCCTCAGGCGTAACGATTTCTAAATGTAATTTACTCATTACTTTTCCTTTAAATTTAGGCTTTAAGTTTCTCGGCTTTCGCTATCGCTTCGTCGATGTTTCCTACCATATAAAATGCGTTTTCTGGCAAATCGTCATATTTTCCTTCTAAAATTCCCTTAAAGCCAGCGATATTTTCCTCAAGGCTTACGTATTTACCGGGACTTCCCGTAAACACCTCAGCAACGAAGAACGGCTGAGATAAAAATCTCTCAATCTTTCTAGCGCGATCGACCGTAACCTTATCTTCTTCGCTAAGCTCGTCCATACCGAGGATCGCGATGATATCTTGAAGGTCTTTATATTTTTGTAAAACCGCCTGTACGCCGCGGGCCACTTTATAGTGCTCGCCGCCTAAAATTTGAGGATCGAGCATTCTTGATGTCGAATCAAGCGGGTCAACCGCAGGATAAATTCCTTTTTCTGCAATAGCTCTGTTTAGAACGGTAGTCGCGTCAAGGTGCGCAAAAACGGTCGCAGGAGCCGGGTCGGTAAGGTCGTCCGCAGGAACGTAAACAGCCTGAACCGACGTGATCGAACCTTTTTTGGTTGATGTGATTCTCTCTTGGAATTTACCCATTTCACTCGCCAAAGTCGGCTGATAACCAACGGCTGACGGAATACGTCCAAGAAGCGCCGACATCTCAGCACCAGACTGAGAGAAGCGGAAGATGTTATCAATAAACATCAAAACGTCAAGTCCCATCTCGTCGCGGAAGTACTCGGCCATTGTTAGACCTGTTAGGGCGATGCGGTTTCTTGCTCCCGGCGGCTCGTTCATCTGACCGTAGCACAAGGCGACTTTATCCAAAACGTTACTCTCTTTCATCTCGTGATAAAGGTCGTTTCCTTCGCGCGTTCTCTCGCCGACGCCGGCAAATACAGAATAACCGCTGTGTTTAAATGCGACGTTGTGAATAAGCTCCATGATAATAACCGTCTTACCGACGCCGGCACCGCCGAATAGTCCGACTTTACCACCCTTTGCGTAAGGAGCCAAAAGATCAACTACTTTGATGCCTGTTTCAAAAATTTCACTCTTCGTACTTTGTTCTTCAAATGGTGGAGGATCGCGGTGGATAGACCATTTTTTGTCAAATTCTACACCCTCACCCTCGTCGATCAAATCGCCGACGACGTTAAAAATTCTTCCCAAAACTTTTTCGCCGACCGGGACACTAATAGGTGCACCAAGGGCTGTAGCCTCAAGGCCTCTAGTTAAGCCTTCACTCATGTCCATAGCGATAGTTCTTACGCGGTTATCGCCAAGATGCGCGGCAACCTCTAGCACGAGTCTATTTTGCTTGCCCTCAACCTCGAATTTTACTTCGAGGGCTTCGTTAATCTTGGGTAAATAATCCGCGAAATCGACGTCGACTACCGGACCCATTACCTGAGAAATGATACCTTTCATCCATACTCCTTAATTATTTCATTGATTCGACGCCACTGATGATCTCTATAAGCTCAGTGGTGATAGACTCTTGGCGAGCCTTGTTATACGATAGTTTTAGC
>CAUQCZ010000196.1:0-3190 GCA_963516335.1 uncultured Campylobacter sp.
ATCTCGCCGCTTCCGCAGCTTGGGCTTCGCTCTTTTAAAATAGCGATTTTACAGCCGTTTTCGCGGGCGATATCGGCGCAAATTTGAGCACCCGAAAGAAACTCGGCCGTCACGTCGCGGCCGCTAAATTTGGTTACAACTCGTCCGTTTGAGCAAATTTCGGCAGGTTCGCGCGGAGTCGGCAGTCCGCCCAGATACTCCGGGCAAACGGCGATGAGCTCGTAAATTTGCCCAAGTTTGGCAAGCTCGCCCGCGCAAATCGCGTCTGCGTTATTGCCGCCGTTATACTTGCAGTTTTCGCCGAGCAGACAGGCGCTGATTAAAATTTTGGGTTTATTTTTCATCGTTAGTTCCAAATTTGATAGTCCGGCAAGCGTTATTTCCTCAAAATTTACTAACGCTTCGGACGACAAATTTAAATAAATTCGTCAAATTTAGCCGAATTTGAGCCGACCCGCACAAATGCAAAGCCGGTTCGAAACGTCAAATTTTAGCCTAAAGACCGGCCTCTTTTTTAATCTTATCTATATACATTTGCCTTAGCATCGGCACGTATTTGCCGACTTTGCCGCCGTTTATCGGCTTGCCGTCGGCCTTGACGACGGGCAGTAGCGGTAGCGTCGCAGCCGAGATAAACACCTCGTCAGCTTCGTAAACGTCCTGCATCGTAAACGGTCGCTGCCTGATCTCTAGCCCCGCCTTTTCGGCAAAACCAAGGACCACCTTGCGGCGGATGCCCGGCAAAATCTCGTTTGAGAGCGGTTTGGTTATGAGAACGTTATCTTTTATGATAAATGCAGACGAGCTAGTCGCCTCGGTCACAAAGCCGTTTTCGACCATGAACCCCTCGTAGGCGCCGGCTTTTACGGCTTGTTCTTTGGCGTAGCACTGCGCCAAAAGCGAGATCGATTTGATGTCGCGGCGCTTCCAGCGGATATCCTCGACGCTAACGACCTCAATGCCGGTCGCGGCGTCAGGGTTTGCGACAATATCTTTTTCGTAGCAAAACACGAAACAAGTCGGCTTTAAGCCTTTTATAAATTTAAAATCCCTATCGGCGACGCCGCGGGTAATCTGCATATAAACGCCGCCTTCTTTTAGGTTGTTTCGCCAGACTACTTCCTCTAAAACTCCCCCAAAATCGTTCTTTGAAAGCGGCAAGCCCAGCTCGATCGCAGCCAAACTCCTCTCAAATCTCTCCCAAAAATCTTCCCTATCCACGAGCCGTCCGTTTAGCACCGGTACGACCTCGTATATGCCGTCGCCAAAGATAAATCCGCGGTCAAATGCGCTAACTTTAGCCGCCGCCGCGTCTATAAATTCGCCGTTTAGATATACTATCCCGTTCATTTTTTCTCCTTAAAATTTAAGTAATTTTAGCTCAAATACTCTTAAAAAAGCGTTGCCTTAAGTCCAAATTTTAGCTTGGATTACGAAGTTTTTGATATAATTGGGGCTAAATTTAAGGATAATCAGAAAGATGAAAAATAACGCGCTAAAAAATTTAATCCTAAAAAATATCTTCGTTATCTCAAAGCAACCCGTGCTGTTTCGCGATCTACTCGAGGCAAACTGCCTTTTTAACGAAGGCATGTTGATTGATCCTGCCAAGCTAAATTTTAAATTTCGCTACGCAAGAACATACCTTGTTTACGGGCTTTTATGCTTTACCGTATTTTTTATTTTGCTGATTTTGACGCACCGTCTTTTTACCAAGCTTGATTTTCATCTCTCTATACTTAGCGCGGTACTAGGCACTGCGGCCGTTTTTATCGGCTTTGATATGTTTAAAATTTGGGCGAGAAAGGCCGTAAGCAAAGAGCTCATAAAAAAGGCTTGGAGCGTGCATTTTCCGTATTTTAGCTACGAAAAATACTCCACGAAAGTCGAGATGATCTACAACGAAGCGGTAAAAAACGAAATCCCGCGCAAGGACTTGGAGCAGTACGTCCTAGAGCGCTTAGTCGCGCAGTCTGAGGCGGGGAATTAGCTATTTTAAGGTAAGCGGGTCTAAAATTTGATTTTTATACTTCATCCTCTCAAGCTTTAGGCGAAGCTCTCTGTTTTCTTCGAGCAAGACGTCGCGTTTGCCGCTTAGATCGCCGATTTCGCGACTGATGTAATAAATTTGATTCGTGATGTAAATTTTTGGCAAAAACAAAGCAAGCGCGATAAAAAGCGCCGCATACGCCGATACCAACGTCCTAAAGTCTAAATTTTGCTCCTTTTTCGGTTCGCCGCCGCTAAACTCCGAAATCTCGTTTTTATCTTGCATTTTTACCTCTTAAAATTTTAAAAATCCTCATTTTCGCGCAGTTTGAGCGCGGATTTGCCTTGATCTCGGCAGCGCTTGGCGTTACAGCTTTTTTGCTAACGATTTTACCCAGCGCATTATCCCCTCCACACGTGCATCTAAGGGCCTGCTGCGGACAAATGCAGTTTTGCGCCCACTGCCTAAATTTATTTTTTACGATGCGATCTTCTAGAGAGTGAAAGCTGATTATCGCCACGACGCACTCGTCGATCTGCGAGTCCTCGATGCTTTGGAGCAAATTTTGCAGCTCGCCTAGTTCGTTATTTACCTCTATCCTTATCGCCTGAAAAGCTAACGTCGCCGCGCTAACGCTGCGTCCGTTTACGCCTTTTAGCCCGATTATTTGCGCGAGGCGCTCGGCGCTTTTTATCTCGCCGTTTTGCCTGGCTTCTACGATTTTAGCGGCAAATTTAGCGGGGTTTGGCAGCTCGCCGTAGTCAGCAAATATACGCTCTAGCTCGCATGCGCTATAAGAATTTACGACGTCGTAAGCTGAAAATTTAGCCTGCGCGTCCATGCGCATATCTAAATTTTCGCTTTTTAAGCCAAACCCTCGCTCGTTTTTATCCAGCTGTAACGACGAAACACCGATGTCGGCTAGGATACCGCGAATTTGACTTTGCTCTACTTTGCCCAAAATTTCTGAAAATTTACTCTTAAAAATTTGCGCTCTTTGACCGAATTTTTTCAGTCTTTCAAGGCTAAATTTGATCGCTTCTTCGTCTTGGTCGCAGGCAATTAAATTTACGTTTTGATTTTGTTCTAAAATCGCGCCGGAATGCCCACCGTATCCGAGCGTACAATCAACGATTGCGCCGCTTTTTATATCCTCAAAAGCTCGCAAAACTTCATTAAGCAACACGGGAACGTGTGGGG
>CAUQCZ010000197.1:0-3174 GCA_963516335.1 uncultured Campylobacter sp.
CGGCGCCAAAATCGCCGGTTTTTTGCTTTTTGTAAAAGATAGTCGCCTCGTCGGCTTTTAAATTTAACCTAACGCCGATTTTAGAAAAATTAGCTCTCAAAACCTCTCCTATAGCCTTTTGTGCGGCGTTTGAGCCGATATATACGAGCTCTATCTCAAGAGCTTTTCCGTCTTTATATCGCACGCCGTCCTTGCCCGTCGCGTAGCCTGCGGCATCTAGGATTTGATTTGCTTTTTTAACGTCGAAATTATATGCGCTAGCGTTTATGTCGGCGTTTTGGACGGAAGCGTTAAATAAAAAATCAGCCTTTTTCGCCGCGTTAAAAAATATTTTTTGAGCTATAGGCTCTTTGTTCGCGCTTAAATTTAACGCCTTTCTAACCGCTTCGTCGTTCGTAGGAAATTTAGCCGAATTTAATGCGATAACTAGAGTAAAAACCGGCTGAGAAACCGCCCAGCCAAACTCTTTTTTAAGCTCATTAAAACTATCTATCGGGATCTGTTCGCCGCCGTATACGAGATCGACCTCTCCCGTTTTTAGCGCGATGATTTTGGTATTTGGCTCCGGTATCACGCGCGCGACTATTTTAGAAATTTTAGGCAGCTCGCCGTAGAAATTATCGTTCCTCACAAAAGTATCGCTAACGCCCCGCTCGGTGGCGACTAATCTCCACGCGCCGGTGCCTACGGGCTCTTTTACGCCGTCTTTCGTACCGCCGTCCTTCATCGCGCTAGGAGCGATAAATCTAAACGGACGTATGAGGCTAAGCTCGCGCAGGGTCGGTTCGTAGGCGTTTTTTAAGCTTAGTTTTACTTCAAATTCTCCCGCTATCTCGCAACCGTCTATCAGCCTAGCAAGCTCTAACCACTCGTGGCGCTTGCGGTTGGCTAAAACGGCGTCGAAATTTGCTTTTACCGCGGCTGCGTTAAATTTTTCGCCGTTTGAAAAAACGACGTCTCGGCGCAGCTCAAACGTATAAATTTTACCGTCGTCGCTTACGCTCCAAGACTTGGCCAGCCAGGGCGAAATTTTGCCTCCGTTTTCAAATTTAACCAGTCCCTCGTAAACCATATCTTGCGCGAACATTTCATTTGGCGAGTATAGATGCGGATTTAGCTCGCCGACGTTTTTAGAAACGGCGAAATTTAGGGTATTATCGTTTGGATTTTGCGCAAAACAAGCTACTAAAAAAGCTGCGGAAACGAGAAGTTTTTTTATCATTTTAAATCCTTTTTCGAAATCGTAAAATTTCAATATATTACCTTTTTTGATAAAAAAGTAATACACAATACTTTTTTGTATTATCTATTGCCATTATATAAATTTTAATATGAATTGTCAAGGAAATTTTAAGCTATAAGTCTGAATTTTAGCAGTAACGCTAGAAGCCAAAGTATGAAATTTAAAGCAGTTTTGCAGAAAAAGTCGCTTTACCGACTGTATCCCTGAGTAATAAAAATCAAGGCGACTAAATTTGCCGCCTTGAATTGCTAGTCGGTTTTGTTAAAATTAAATCATAAATTTAACGCTATCCAAAAATTGAACTAAATTTTACTTATAGTTATATTTTCTCCGTTTACGCCGATTACGATTTCATCTCCGCTTTCAAGCTCGTCGCGCAGGATCATATCGGCTAGCGGGTCTTCGACTAGCTCGTAAAGAGCTCGGCGCAAAGGCCTAGCGCCGTAAACGATGTCAAAGCCCGCACCCGCGATAAATTTCTTCGCTTCTTCGCTTAGGCTCGCCTTGATACCGCGATTTTGAAGCGTTTTTTCAAGCTCTTTAAACATTATATCCACGATTTTTATTAGCCCGTCTTCGTCAAGCGGATTAAAGATTATCGTGTCGTCGAGACGGTTTAAAAATTCCGGTTTAAAGTAGTTTTTAAGCTCGTTTTTGACCGCTTGCTCGCGCTCCTCGCCTTTTAGATCCATGATGAAATTCGACGCGATGTTAGACGTGAGGATGATGATCGTGTTTTTAAAATCGACCGTCACGCCTTTATTATCAGTCGCCCTTCCGTCATCTAGGATGCCTAGAAGCACGTTAAACACGTCCTTGTGAGCCTTTTCGATCTCGTCAAAAAGTATGACGCTATACGGACGTCTGCGCACGGCTTCGGTCAGCTGTCCACCCTCGTCGTAACCCA
Organism: uncultured Campylobacter sp.; assembly: GCA_963516335.1. Lineage (GTDB taxonomy): Bacteria > Campylobacterota > Campylobacteria > Campylobacterales > Campylobacteraceae > Campylobacter_A. The sequence continues at coordinate 2,151 of CAUQCZ010000197.1, forward strand.
CGTATCCGGGAGGCGCTCCGAGTAGGCGAGAGACGCTGTGTTTTTCCATATATTCGCTCATATCAAAGCGTATGAGTGCGCGCTCGTCGTCAAATAAAAATTTAGCCAAAGCCTTCGCCGACTGCGTTTTACCCACACCCGTAGGCCCCAGAAACAACAACGATCCGATCGGACGCGCGCCCTCGTTTAGGCCCGCTTTGTTTCGCTTGATAGCTCTTGCTAGTGCGTGCAGCGCGGCATCCTGGCCGACGACGCTTTCGCGTAAATGCTCCTCGATCATCAGGTATTTTTGCTTTTCGCTAGTTAGCATTTTGCTGACTGAAATTCCCGTCCATTTACTTAGTATTTCAGCCACCAGCTCCTCATCGACCTGATTTTTGAGCAGCACGCCTGATTTTTTCATCTCGTCCCATTTTTTTTCTAGCTCTTTTTGGCGGTTGGCCGCTTCTAAAATTTTGCCGTATTCTATCTCGGCCGCACGCTGTAAATCACCGTTTCTGCGCGCTATCTCGGCCTCGCTTTTTAGACTATCTATCTCTTTTTTAGCTTTTGAGATACCGCCGAAAACCGCCTTTTCGTTTTCAAATCTACCGTCAAGGGCGTGCTTTTGCTCGTTTAGATCGGCGATCTCTTTTTCTATTTCTGCTAGGCGAGCGGCGTTTTTAGCCTCGTCTTCCATTTTTAGCGCCTCTTTTTCGACTTGCAGCGTTACGATCTCGCGCTTGATGCGGGCGAGTTCGTACGGCTCGCTTTCTATCTGCATTTTGAGCTCGGCTGCGGCCTCGTCGATGAGATCAATCGCTTTATCGGGCAAGAAGCGGTTTGAGATGTAGCGGTCGCTTAGCTTTGCCGCCGCGACTAGCGCGCTATCGGTGATCGTCACGCCGTGGTGCACCTCGAGGCGCTCTTTTATGCCGCGTAAAATTTGAAGCGCTTCGTTTACGCTAGGCTCTTTTACGTCGATAGGCTGAAAGCGGCGTTGCAACGCAGCGTCTTTTTCGAAATACTTGCGGTACTCTTTTAG
>CAUQCZ010000198.1:0-3161 GCA_963516335.1 uncultured Campylobacter sp.
CTATAAATTTATGATTTTCACCCCTCTTGACGCGGTTATCGCACTTGGCATAGATCCCGAGGGCAAATATAAATTCGATCAAAAAGAAGCAATACGACTCATCGACCTACTCGTAGCAAACGGCGCTGATATCGGCTCGCCAGGGCTCTTGCGAACGGCTTGCAATGCTGAGGCGTTTGAGATTTTTAGCCACCTTCTTAGCAAAGGCGCGCGCGGTGACAAAGAAACGATGCTTTGCGTGGCCGGCGGGATAGCTATTTTTATGGGTCAAAACGGCGCCTCGCCGATCGCAAACGCTCCGCTTGATCCAAAAATAAGGCAGTTTGCAAAAACCGCAAAATTTACAGAGTTTTACCGCGATAAAATGCGCTACCTTGAGGAGCTTTTAAAATTTAAACCGCTTAGCGAATTTGAGACTAAAGAGCTGGAAATTTTTACAAAACTAGCCGCCGTTTTAGATAGCGAGGATATGGTTAAATTTCTGCTAAAAAACGGCGTTTGCAAAGATGAAAAGCTACGAACTTCGTGCGAAAATCTCAAAAAGTACGCGACGCAATTTGGCGCAAAAGATAGCCTAAAGCTAATAAACGGCGACAAGGCCGTAAGCCCGAAATAGACGAATTTTACGAGACATCGCATTAAAAGCTTTACGGCTCGCGCGCTAAACTAAACTCAAATTTTTTCGTTAAATTTAGCGAGTTTTACTTTAAGCGCCGCAAATCAGCCAAACTCATACAGACAAAAGCGTAAAATTTAACGGCTGTATTTAATAAGCTAAAATGCCCTATTTTTCATATTTTTATCAAAATTTAAAAAAATTTGGGTATAATCCGTTTTTTCTACAAAAAAGGAATCCCCAATGAGTACTGCAAAAAAAGAAGCATTGACGCAGGTCGAAGAGCTTTTTAAGGAAAACGCAAAAGGCTATGTCACGTATGAAAAACTGGTTAAATTTTTAGACAAAGCTCCTACGGCTATGGTCGCTAAAAAAATAGAAGCCCTAGCCAAAGCAAATAAAGTAAAACTTATAACCTCCGCCGAAATCGCAAAAATGCGAAATATCGAGGACGCAAAAAAACGCCGCGAAGAGTTAGCGAAGTTAGCCGACGATAATCTCGAAGAGGAATTCGACCTCGCAAACGAAAACGACTTGCTCGAGTGGTCGCGCTCGGATAGTCCAGTGCGTATGTATCTACGCGAGATGGGTCAAATCGCGCTACTAACCAAAGAAGAAGAAGTCGAAATCAGTAAAAAAATCGAACTCGGCGAAGACATAATCATCGACGCGTTTTGCTCGGTGCCGTATCTTATCGACTTTATCTTAGACTACAAAGAACCGCTAATAAACCGAGAACGCCGTGTAAAAGAGCTTTTTAGAAGTTTTGACGACGAGGGCGAAGGTAGCGACGGCGAAAGTGAAGACATCGACGAAGAGGAAGAAGACGAGGATATAGAAAACGACGGTGAAGACGGCGAAGAGAAGGAAACAAAGCCTAAAAAGCATAGCAAAAAAGACGACAAGCGAGCCGAAAAAGTAATCGAGAGCTTTAAGGCTCTAGAAAAAGCAAAAAAAGAGTGGCTAAAAACGGCGAATAAACAAAATGACGCCGAGATAGAGGATGAATTTTTAGCCAAGCTTACGCTCGCGTTTAAAAAGAAAATTTTAAAAGACAAACTAATGGATCTAGGTCCGACGAGCAAGCTCATAACCGAGATAGTAAAATCAATGGAAACGGCGCTAAAAAGCGACGATGAATTTGATAGAGAGCTAAAAAGACTCGAGTATAAGCTGCCGATGTTTAGCGACGAACTAAAGAAAAATCATAAATCGATCCTAAAAGATATTATCAAGCTAAGTAAAGACGACATCATCGCGAGGGTTCCCGAGGCTACGATGGTCTCAACCTACGTGGAGATAAAAAAACTATTTGCGACAAAAGAGGCTAGCAAGAGCGGATTTAACCTTGATCCGGTACTTTTAAAAGAAATTTTAGAGCAGATAAAACGCGGTAAAAAGATCTCCGACGAGGCAAAAGCTAGGATGGCGAAGTCGAATTTACGCCTAGTCGTAAGCATAGCCAAGCGTTATACGAACCGCGGGTTGCCGTTTTTAGATCTCATCCAAGAGGGCAACATCGGCCTAATGAAAGCGGTTGATAAATTTGAATATAAAAAAGGCTATAAATTTTCGACCTATGCGACATGGTGGATACGTCAGGCCATCAGCCGCGCCATCGCCGATCAAGCCCGTACGATACGTATCCCTATCCACATGATAGAAACGATAAACCGTATCAATAAAATCAACCGCAAATATCTCCAGGAAGAGGGCAAGGAACCGGATATAAGCGTCATAGCAAAAGAGGTCGGACTAAGTGCGGACAAGATAAAACAAGTCATAAAAATCACCAAAGAGCCTATCAGTCTAGAAGCTCCGATCGGCAACGAAGACGACGGTAAATTCGGGGATTTTGTCGAGGATAGAAACTCGCTAAGTCCGATGGATCATATACTAAAAAACGACCTAAAAGAGCAGATAGACGAGGTGCTAGATCAGCTAAACGAGCGCGAAAAAGCCGTTATCAGGATGAGATTTGGCTTACTCGACGACGAGAGCGACCGCACTCTAGAGGAGATCGGCAAAGAGCTAAACGTAACCAGAGAGCGCGTCCGCCAGATCGAAAGCTCTGCTATCAAAAAACTAAAACACCCAAAAGTCGGTAGAAAACTCAAAAACTACATCGAGGGCTAAATTTAGCTCTCGATACGCCTCGGGCTTGCTCGCTCTATTTTTATGCTACTTAAATATTGTTTTTTAAGTTTAAAATAGCAGATAAATCTATCACCGTATTTGACCAAAAAATTTATGCTTTTAGCCGTTTTGCACTATTTTTAAATCTACGAACAGATAAAATTTAGTAGAAGCGTTTTGTCTGCAAGCAAAAATTAAACAAACTCGCCGTCACATAAATGCAATCCGTCTAAAATCAAGCTGCAAAAATATTAATAAGCGCTTAGGGGATATAATACCTTATAAATCCATATACAAAAATCTCGATAAAAATCGTAAGAATCGGCTAATTCTAGTACTAAATCGCTATAAATTTACGCCGTTTTTGGACTTTTATAGCCTTTAAAACAAACCCGCACTACCCGCAATA
>CAUQCZ010000199.1:0-3154 GCA_963516335.1 uncultured Campylobacter sp.
AACCTATCGTGCTTGCTTGGGTTATCACCCTACCGATCGCAGGCGGCTCGGCAGCTCTCATTTATATGCTGTTAAAAACGGTGCTAGGGTTATAAATTTGACCCGTAGTTTGGGCGCGGATTTGTCGTTTGCTTACGTAAATTTTAATCTAAAGCTCGTAAAATCGGCGATGATTTTATAAATTTGGGCTAAATTTAGCACGCTCTTTGCCGTGCAAATTTGCGTTTAAATTTTATCGCTTGCATTCGACATTTGCGCTCGGTCGGTAATTTTTAAAAAGGAAAAATATGAGTAAAATTTTATCCTCCGCGCTTGCGGCCTCGCTTGCTTTTACGATCATAAACGCGCAAGGATACGCAGCAATGCCGATGCCTAGGGCAGATGCGTTAAATTTTATGCCGAGTAAAAATGCTAAATTCGTATCGCAAACGGCCGACGATGCGCCCCAAAAAGTAAATTCCGTCGATATCTACGTCTCAAATCTCTACTCGGCAAGCGGCGGCGTGCCTAATTACGTACGCGTTTACGATGCGATAGACGGACTACTCATGGAAAATAACGTAGAAAGTCTGCAAAAGGCGATAAAAATCATCGAGGATGCGCCGGGGCTAGTCGCGCCTAGCACGTTAATGACGGTTGCCGCGCGCTCCTTTGATCTGGGACTAAAGGACGAGGCGACGTTTTGGTTTTATGTCGGCAAAAATAGATTCATCGTTTTTACCGAGGTCTTAGACGTCAAAGACCCGATATTTGCTTCCACTATGGATGTAAATTTAGCCTTCGTTAAGCTTGTAGGCGACGTGATAAATCCCTACGCCTTTTGCGATCTAAAAAAGCAACGAGCCGCCGTTTTGCGGGCAAACGAATGGACGAAAGCCCACCCTTACGAGGCGGTGTTTTTAGAGCGATTCCCGTCTAAATTTAAAGATCGCAAAGCCGCGCTCAAAAATGCCGAAGGCTCATTAGAAAAAAGTCTGCAAAAACAAGACGAGTATTTTGCGGATCCTAAAAATAAAGAAGAATTTTTAAAAAAACGCAAGCAAAATCGCGCCGACGAGAGATTTTGCGACTAATCGCAAACTAAATTTAAACAAGTCGGCTAAATTTGCAGATAAATTTTGCACCCTAGGCAAAGCGGATAAACAAGCTAAAATTTAGCCTAAATTTGCGGTTAATCTAGCAAGTGCGTAAAAATCATGCTAAATCAGCTAGAATGCAAAGCGGCAAAAATCTAAAGCCTAAATTTAGATGAAGCGGTTTTATAAATTTAGCTTTAAATTTTGGCTAAAATTACAGCAATCGCCGCATATAAAGCGATAAAAACTCAAAAACGAGGCTCTAAATTTAAGCTAAAAAGCAAAGCCAAACGCGCTAAAAAGCGGAAAAACAAACAAAAGGAGCAGACGATGGATACAAACGAAAAGTCCGAAAATGGCTCTAGCATTCGCGACTCGTTTTTTGTTTTTTTTAAATCAAGACGCGACGATTTGCATTTCCTTCGCACCCCCCCCCATAGCCTTGGATGCACGGGCGGACAAAAATAGGCGAATTTACGCGAGGATTTTGCGGTAAATTTAAATAAATACAAACTAAATTAAAGGAAAAATATGGGACTATTTAAAAAAATATTTGGCGGCGAGACGGACGCGAAAAATGGCAAAGGCGCAAACAAAGAAGAAAACGAGCCTGTGTTTTATGCAGACGGCGAAGATGCGGCGATGCTAGAGGCTTTTAGGCAGGCTAGAGAGAGCTTTAGGTACTTTTGGCGCGAGCTATACTGGGAAAATCACCGCATTATCCCGGCGCTTGACTTCGCTTGCGTCAAGGTTGCCTTTTCGCAAGATATCGGCGGCCATACGGAGGTCGAGCATATGTGGATAAACGACGTGTATTTTGACGGCGAGCGCGTTTACGGCGTGCTGGCCAACGACCCAGGCATACTAACTAGCGTCGCAAGCGGCGACGAGGTCGCTGTATCGCTAGAGCAAATCAGCGACTGGATGTTTGCTGTAGGCGGTAGAGCATACGGCGGCTTTAGCGTACAAGCCATGCGTAAAGCTATGAGTCGGGACGAGCGCGCCGAACACGACGAGGTATGGGGGCTAGATTTCGGCGATCCGGACGTAGTTTTGCTAGCCTACGAGCAAGAAAAACATCCGCAAAATCTCATCGAGCATCCGATGAGCGTAAATATGAAAGAAAAGTTACAAAAGTTTTTAAGCCAAAATCCAAAAGAGATAACGCAGACCGACGATGAGGGCTATACGATGCTCCACCGCGAGGCGATAGCCGGCAACCGTACGACGGTCGAGATTTTGCTCGCTAAGGGCGCTGATAAAAACGCTAAAAATATTCACGGCAAAACCGCGCTAGACTACGCTAGGGCGCTTGGCTGGGATCACGTAGTACAGGCGCTTAGCCAGTAGTTTATACTAGCAATTAAGCTTAAATTTACGGCTCAAATTTTATTTTGCGAGCTTATAGCGCCGCGTAAACGGCGCTTTGCCGTCGGTAAATTTAACTAAATCGACTAAAGGCAAAATCGCGGTTACGGGCTTACAAACAAGACTTTAGCCGCGGTTACGTATCTAAATCCCTTCTGCCGAATCAAGCCCGAAGTATTTAACGTATAAGTCCGCTATCTCTTTAGATGCTTCTTCTACGACTCGGCTTAGCTCATCGTTGTTTATCGTTGCGTTGTTATCGCTCTGCGGCATCTTTGCTCCTTAATTTTTGGATTAGTTTATTGGATATTAGATTTTCTTTGTCTTGACTACTTATGTTGGCGTCGATATAGATTACCTTATCCGTATCTCCTATGCGTATTATTGCGTCCATCTTTTTTTGTTCGTTTGCCCACGACATAAATGTTCGTACGTCTTGAAAAGTTCCATCAGGCTCGGTGCAATATTTTTCTAAATTTTTTATGGGCATGTCTACATAAAACGGTCTTTTTTTATTTATGTTTTCTCCATCTATCCATCTTATTTTATACCATAGATAAGTATCGTGACACTTTTTATATGCCTCTTTTAGCTCCTCTTTAGTAGGTTGCCCCGAAACGTTGTTGTCTAGTAGTAAATTTAGCATAGGTTCGTAGTTTGGCATATATTCCATATCTTTAAAATAGTTGCCGTTCTCGTCAAAATACCCC
>CAUQCZ010000200.1:0-3143 GCA_963516335.1 uncultured Campylobacter sp.
TTTATGCACGTCGCCCACGTTTACGCTATTTTCATCTAGTCCGCTAACGGTCAAATTTTCGCCCATCGCGCCTAACGGCAAATTTTTAAGCCCAAGATAAGCTTCCCACGCGGGATAGTTTTCTAACGAATTTGCAAACACAGCTTTATTTACGCCGCCGTGATGCTTGGTATCGGCCACCTCGTCGCCCTCAAAGCCAAGCTCACCCGCGTAGATTTCGCCCGTTTGGGCATTTTTAAAAATCGCCGAACGCCACGCCTTACCTAGCTCGTCCGTAGCCGTCTGCCTGCCGTACTGCCTTGCTTTACCTATCAAGAGCGCTTTTATAAATGCCATCTTGCCCTCACGCTACGTTTTGCAGATTTAGCTTGACCTGCTCGCCCTCGTCGTTAAACTCAAACCTCACCGCCCTAGCCCCAAAGCTCTTTGCTATCGCCTCTAGCGTATCGCGCGCGGATTTGTGGATCTTTGACTGGAGCTGATTTATCAGGCGCACCGACATCTTTTCGACCTCGGCGCGCGCCTCCTCGATAAGCCTGTTTTTATCCTCCTCGCTAAAGCTGCTACCGAAAAATCCGTTTAACGAATCAGGTAGCAAAAACGGGATAAATTTGCCGTTTTTCTCGTCGTAAAATTTCATATTTGCGATCGAAAATTTGTATTTGCAAGGCGGCATCTTGATGAGATACTCCTCGCTTGCGATATTTACGATCTCTAGGCGCGGGCTCGTTAGGTCGTAGATGAAATTTATCTCAAACTCAAATATCATCGAGAGCTTTTTCTCGCTCACTAGCCAGCGCAGATACTCCTTGCCGAAGCTACCGAATGCGTGATCGGTCTTGGTCACGATCTCTTTGCTATAGACCTGAAAAACGGATAGCTCGCCGATGGATTTTAGCTGCGATATCTCGGTACTAATCTGCGTAGTAGTAGGCTTTTGCGCGGTTTTTAAGGCTTTGTTAAATCTAAAAATCATAAATACGCAAATCGCCAGCAAAATCGCTAAAATAAGGCTCGTAACATCTATCATCTTTGCTCCTTTAAAAGGCGATTTTAGCGAAATTCGTTAAAATAATCGTTAAATTTGAGCTTTTGGTTGTTTTATATCGGCATAAATTTGGATCGTAAATTTAAATTTAGCAAGCTTTTAGAGCGGGTGCGGTTTGGCAAAACCCGCGCTTTTAAGATACGGGTTTAAATTTGACTCAAATTTGCTGCAAATTTAGCAAGCAAATTTGAGCTCCAATTTAACCGCCTAAAACACCTGAATAAATTTAAAATCATGCTCTCTGAGCACTTTTTTGATTAGTTCTTGGTGGTCTTTACCCTTGGTTTCCAGAGTGATAGTGATATTGGCGTCGCCGTACTCTAGGCTCGTGGAGAAGCGGTCGTAGTCGATTTTTACGATATTAGCGCTAGCGATCTTTAGGCTATCGGTTAGGCTCATGAGCGCGCCGGGTTTGTCGATCAGCGTGATTTGTAGCGCCATCTTGCGGTGGGATTTGATGAGACCCTTTTCGATGATGACGTTTAGCATCTGCACGTCGATGTTTCCGCCGCTTAGCACGATGCCGATACGCTCGCCGGCTTTAAATTTGACCTTATTGTGCAGGATACTAGCTACGCCGACCGCGCCTGCGCCCTCGACTACGATCTTTTGTGTCTCGAGCAGGAACAAAATCGCGTTTGCGATCTCCTCGTCATCGACCTGCACGAACTCGTCCACGCACTCTAAGATATTTGCCAGCGTCGTTTCGCTAGCGTCACGAACCGCGATACCGTCGGCGATCGTGCGTACGCTCTTTGAGTTTATGCTTTTTTTAGCGCTAAAGCTGTTAAACATCGCAGGAGCACCCTTTGCGCTCACGGCGACCACGCGGATGTCTGGATTTACCTGCTTTACGCAGCTTGAAATGCCGCTGATTAGCCCGCCGCCGCCGACCGGTACTATGATAGTCTCAAGCTCGGCTAGATCATCAAGCATCTCAAGCCCCACCGTGCCCTGCCCGGCCATCACGTACTCGTCGTCAAACGGATGGATAAAGCTCATGCCCTGCTGCTTGGCGTACTCGACGGCGTAGGCGTAGGCCTCGTCGAAGTTATCGCCCTTTAGGATGACCTCGGCACCTAGATCTTTGGTGCCTAGCACCTTTAAAAGCGGCGTGGACTCGGGCATCACGATGGTGGCGGGAGTCTTAAACTCTCTAGCCGAGATAGCCACGCCTTGGGCGTGATTGCCCGCGCTTGCTGCGACGACGCCTTTTTTGCGTTCGTTTGAGCTTAAATTTGCGATTTTATTATACGCGCCGCGGATCTTATACGCGCCCGTGCGCTGGAGGTTTTCTTCTTTTAGATAGATGAGCGCGCCGCTTGCGAGGCTTAGTTTCGCGCTGTAGGCAAACGGCGTCTTATACACGAAGCCGCTTATCGTGCGCTTGGCTTGGATTATTTTATTTAAAGAGATCATTTTAGCCTTTCGTTTTTGTTTAAATTTTACTTTTCGTCGCTTTTTATCGCGCGTTTATTTACCGTATTTTTGCTTACGTTTTCTTTATTTTTATTTATATTTATATTTTCGTTTTTGCCGTTATCTGCTACGTTTACGGCGCTACCTTAAAATCGCACATCGCCGTCAAATTTAGCCTATTCAAGCTTTTTTAGCTCGATTTTTATACACTTATCCTGTACGAAATTTATCCCGTTTTTGCGCGCGACCACTCCTGCTTCGTCGTTTGTTATCCCCAGCTGCAACCACAGCGTTTTCACGCCTTTTTTGACGGCGTCCTTTACTAGCTCGCTAGCAAACTCGCCCTTTCTAAACATCACGGCGATGTCGATATCTCTATCTATCTGAGTCAAATTTCTATAAACCTTGCGCCCTAAAATTTCATCAAATTTTGGATAGACGGGAAATACGTTAAAACCGCGCTCAATTAAAAATTTCGCCACCTCGTTGCTAGGCTTGCTCTCATCAGGACTAAGGCCCACGACCGCGATATTTTTAGCGGAGGGTAAAATTTGCCTTAAGTTGCTAGGCATTTTACTCCTTAAAAGCACGCCGCACTCGATGTGAGCGGTGTTTGCAAACTGATCAAAGATAGCAAATTTAACCGCCTCATGCGTCGCGGCAAGCTGCGCTAGAT
>CAUQCZ010000201.1:0-3089 GCA_963516335.1 uncultured Campylobacter sp.
ATTCCTATCTTGCAAAAAGCTATCTATCTCGTCAAACACTAGCACTGCGTTTTGCTCGCTAGCTTGTTTAAACGCATTTGCGATGTTTTTCTCCGTGTTGCCCACGTAGCAGTCGATGAGATCGCTTGCTTTTTTGATGATTAGCTTGCTGTTTAGGCTTTTAGCGATAAATTTAGCATACTCGCTCTTACCAGTGCCGGCAGGACCGTAGAGGCAAAGTCTAGCATTTTTGCTCTCTTTTATGCCTTTTGCCAGTTCTTTTAAATTTACACTCGCGTTTATCAAACTCACGTCGTAGTTTTGCGGCAAATTTATCTCCTTGTTTTTGTCTTTCTTGCCTTTCTTTTTGCTAACGGCAAAACCTTGCGCTTTTAAGCTACTTTTTATCAAATTTTTAAACGCTTCATCCTTGTTTTCATGACTTAAATTTGAAACGACTTTTGTCGCGCCAGATATTAGCGCAGGCGTGATAGCTCTGTTTTTAGCTAGCTTTTTGAGTAATTCCTCGCTAATTTGGCCGTTTGTGTAGCGCTTTAGTATTTCTAGTCGCTTAAATTTGGGCGGGATTTTAAACTTTATAACCATATCAAAGCGCCTTATATAGGCATTATCTATCTCGTCTATATCGTTGGTTATCCAAAACGTCGGCACGCTGTTGTTCTCTAAAGTCGAGTTAAATAACGCCTTAGACATCCTTTCTGTGCCTTTAAAAACATCCTCTATCTCGTCAAACATTATGATGTCGCGCTCATTATTTAAAACTTTATCAGCGGTTTTTAGGGATAAAAATCGCTTTTCGCCGCTATAATTATCGTCTGTATATCGGCTTTTTGAGGCTATTTCGTAAAGATTTCTGTCTAGCTCGGCGGCTATCATTTTGACAAACTCGGTCTTGCCTGTGCCAGGAAGTCCGTAAAACAAAATATTTACGCCCTTATCCGCCTTTAAAATATGGCTTTTTATCGTGGCTTCGTCTACTTTTATATGCCTAAAATCATCAAATTTGAGCGGTGACTTGCCGGCTTTAAAAAATGTCGATCTAAAAACCTCTAAAATGTCGCCCTGAGCGTTTAACATATCTGTGCTAAAGTAGATATAAAAAAATCTAAATACGGAGTCAAGCCTGATATCTTGCCTATCGCGCATCTCTAAAACATTGCTTTGCCTTAGCTTTGATTCCGGGCGTAACGCTTCTTTTACGTCAGTAGCAGGCACGCCTATGATATAGCCCAAAACCTCATAAAAAGCGATAATGTGCATATCTCCCAGATACCTACAAATGTCTTGGAGAGCGGCAAATTCATTTACGATTACGGCAAATTCTATGATTTTTCTGTCTATTTCATCTAAATTTAACACCGCACACAAAGCATCCAAATTTCTATCTAAAGTCTCAATGCTGGTTATTTTTGATTTTTCAAGCTCGGCCAGGAGATTTTTGAACCTGATTTTTGCTTCTGCCACAGATTCACCCTCTTGTAAGATGCCGTCGAACTTTTGAAAAAAACTATCTGGCATGCCGAATTTTTCGATCGCCCTTAGCGCCCAAAGCTTGATTTTGTTTTCAATCTCGGGCGGCAGTAAAATATCATCCATAGCGACTCCTTTTTTGGATGATTTTACTTTCAATTTAGGACATTTTGCGGTCCAGATTTGACAAATTTGATTGCCGCTGGGCGGTTAAATTTCTATAATATTAAGCCTTAGACTTGAGTTATATATCTTGCAGTTGCCGACTTTATCGACTCTTGATAGCGGATCATGCACATGTCCGCAAAGGATGATTTTTGCTTTTAGCAGCCCGTGCTTTAGCCCCCTATAAAGCTCCTTATCGCCAAAATCTCTGCCGTGCTCAACGGCCGTTTGCGTGTGAGCGGGCGGGACATGCGCAAGCAGCACGTCGCACTCCGCAAAGTCCAAAATATCCGTACACATATAAGGAACGCAGCCAAATTTTATGCTTTCAATCGTCTTTATATCGCCGTCTGCGTAAATGTTTGGCGTCCTTACCCATGCGGCATCGCTAGAGCCGTCTACGTCGTGATTTCCGCTACATACAAAGATCCGTCCTTTAAAATTTTCCAGCCACCGCCTAACCCAGGCCTTTTGCTCGCTAACGCCCTTTTGGCTCACGTCTATCAGATCGCCGCTTATGCAGCAAACGTCAAATTCTAGCCCCAAAATTTGATCAAATTTAGCCTTATCAAAGTGCAAATCGCTTGCGTGCAAAATCGTCATCTCGTTTCCTTTTTGGCGCATATTTGGACATGGTTTTGTCCGTTTTAGAATATATAATTTTATCAAATTTAACCAAAAGGAGAAAAGGATGATTAAATTTGACGTTCATTGCAGGTTAAGCGAGCTTCACGCTAAATTTAAAAACGGTCTTGTAGTACCGACGGCATCCGTAAAGTCGCTAAAACTAGAGTTAAACTCGGGCGACGAGATCTCGCTTTTAGCTATCGTTAAAGCGGTAAATTTGATAAAAGGCGAGCTAAAAACGGACGCCGAATTTCACTTCGTAAATCAGATTTCGCCGCTAAAAAACGGCGAAATATCGGCAAATTTTACGCTCCTGGTTTAACCCAGGAGCATCCTTAATCCCTCAAGCCCTCCAGCCTTTATCGCCATGCCTCGATATGCGCTCACGTGGGTATCTACCGGGTTTATGCGGATTAGATGGACACGCTTAAATCTTTTTGCCATCCTTTCTCCGTAAATCCTGATCGTAGGCACGGCAAGCCCCGCACCGATCTCGATTATGACTATTTTGGAGTTCATATTATGGCTAAGCCACGCATCGTACTTTTTGCGCTGCGCCCAAGCTCTTTTGTGATTAAATTCGTGATCGTAAAACATAAGGATATTTGGGCGGCTCACGCATCCGCACTCGGGGCAAACGGGCATCTTTGTGGCGATGAAGTTCTCTTCATCTACCAGGACGCTGTTCTCGCCCATATTCCAGATATTTCCGTCGTCGTTGTGGATACACTGGGCGTGGTGTATGGAGCCGTGGATCTCGTAAATTTTATCCTTGTCAAATCCCGCCTTTTCAAAATGTCCGTCGACGTTTGAAGTATAGATAAAGT